>CAUZQF010000054.1:0-10994 GCA_963581905.1 Dehalococcoidia bacterium | reverse complement strand
GAGTCGAAAAAGTCCCCGACGCTGTCTAACAGGCCGCTGGCGATGCCCTGCCTTCGGTAATCGCGATGGACTGCCATTCTGTAAATGTTGCCGCGCCAGCCTTCGAAGGTGCCTATAACAGTGCCGTTAATTCGTTCTTCTATGAGGGCGACGTTCAGCATTACTGCGGGGCTATCAAGAACGCACCGAATATCGTCAGCCGTGTCCGTCACACTCACCGTGGAATCGGCGTCGCGCCAAAGGTGAAGGATATCGGGGACATCGTTGCTCTGCCCTTCCCGAATGCTCCATTCGCCGGTCATTTTGAATCTTCCCCGAAGAGCTCGTGGTTGTGCTGCCCGAGCAGAGGAGCCGGTCTAGCCGCCAAAGGAAGGTTTGTACCAGAGAGCTTGTATGGCACGCCGGGGTATTTCAGCACTCCGGCGACGGGATGCTCCGACTCAACGAAGAACTCCCTCTCAGCCAAATGCTGGTCGTTAAACAGGTCTAACACAGTGTTTACAGGGAAGCAGGGTATGCGGACTTCCTGTCCCCAGCGGGCAACGTCATGCTTCGAGAACTGTCGAGTCCACTGGCTCACCAGCTCCCATAAGACTGGGAAATTGCTCTCCCTGCCTTCGCGCTTGGCGAAGCGGTCCTCTTTAGCCCAGTCTGGGTTTCTCATAACCTCGACCCATCTCGTCCACTGCGCCTCTTCTCTCGGGGATATGGCCACGAAGCCGTCTGTGCAGGGGAGCACGCCTCCTACGGCGGAGATGACCCCTCCAGTAGCGGCCTCGCGTACCTCGCTCAGCGCACGAGGCGGAGCGGGCCTTCCGAAGGCGCAACCAGCCAGAGCACTAATGCCTTGAGTGACCAGAGCCTCATATTCCGACACGTACACATGGCTCCCTTCACCCGTCATACGGCTCTTGAAAAGGGCCATAATTGTGGCTGTGGCGGCGGCCATTCCTGCTACCTGCAGAGCCTGGTGTCCACCTGCACGTATCGGCGGCTGGCTGTCAGGGTCATCTACTGGCCCCAGCAGGCCGTGGGCCTGCCCGCTCATGTGATAAAGAATAAGGTCGGTAGCTCGATAATTGGCGTAGGGTCCCCAATCACCAAAGGCGCTGATTGAGGTCATGACGAGGCTAGAGTTGGATTCATGAAGCTCTGAGTTGTCTGGCACGTAGTCGCCAAAGTCTCGTGACGCGGTGCTTTCTACAAGTATGTCGGCTTGTTTTAACAGCCTATTCAAGCGTTCCTGGTCGTTGGCCGATGCAAGGTCTAGTGTTACGCCAAACTTGTTGGCATTCATGGCCAGGTAGAGACCGCTCTTCTCAGGGTGAGGTTCGTCTCCGGGGAAAGGCCCCATGCGCCGAGACCAGTCGCCTTCGACTGGCTCGACCTTGGTGACGTCTGCTCCCAGCTGGGCCAACACTTTGCCACAATAGGGCGCGGACACCCCGCATCCCAGCTCCACCACCTTCACGCCAGAAAGCAGACCGCCGGTATTTTTACTTTTGTACATACTGTCTATGCCCCTGACAAGCTGCCTGCATCAGGACATTAGGTGAAATCAGAGTGATTTATCAGAACACCAATCAATACTGACCGACCATCGCGGGCTGAAATTAGAACACCCACAATGGCCGTTTACTAAACTTGGGGACTGCCCATAAATGGCATACATACCACTGTTCACAGTCCTTCATACGCCGGTCTATTATGCGGGTGCGCTCTCTTTTGCAGCAGCCCTGGACTCGATAATACCATCGAGGAAGCCCCATAGCGCGTCTAGCGCAGTCTGTAGTGATGCCTCAACGCCGGCTTCCTGGTCGTTGGTGGTTGCGCCTGCGATGCACTTGGCTTCTCTTTCCGAGTGCTCTATGTCCAGAATTCCGTGCACATCGAAGAACTGCAGCGTAGCCTCGTCTGTGATGCCGAAGTGCTCCTTGAGGCCTCTGGATTTCTCGGTCGCAACTTGCGGGACCTGCGCCTCATAGGCGTACATGGCCGCAAGCCCTTCCTGGAAATTGCCCTCGTTGCACAGGCGATCATAGACGTCTAGCATGGCCTGAGTCTTGGGAAGTACCGGTGTGAATTCCACTTCAGCTGGGTCTAGACCAACACCTGCGCAGAAATTCAGCCACATGGCCCTGTGATTTAGCTCGCCATGCTCCTCGTCCCAAAGGTTATCCAGAATGCTCTGACGTACTTCACGATCAGCGCAATTCGAGTGTATTGCACTTAGATACCGTGGAAAATTAGCCTCGAAGAAGTAGTATTGACTGGCATAGTCCTTCAGATCTTCCAGGCTCAGTTCGCCAGCCTGCCACGCCTGATAGAAGGGATGCGTCAGCAATGACCTAGCGTCAATGCGGTCCTGTAGTCTGGCTATTAATTCTTTAACCAATTCATGTTCCTCCAATACGACATTATTTTACGCGAATCTGAGATAGTATCTCATTTTTCGCGCTGGTTTTCACCCCGCGTAGACTGCAATACGTTGTAAATCTAGCTGAATAAATCCGCCCCGTTAGGTATCCTTGTTTCAGAATGAGTAGGAATCCTACCTGCTGATACTCCAGCAAATTTTTCAGGGCATCTAGGAACATTTTTTGAGAATGTTGAGAAAAATTCGAATAGTCGAGAAATCCTTTTCCGAGCGGCCGGCACTGGACACAGCAGTTTCCCGAGCGCTGTTGAGCCGCGTTTCCACGGGTGATGAACCGGAGACCCTGCGCCTGTATAGGCCCGCGGACGTCGTTGCGTTCGGCCCGCAGGATACCCGCGCCAAGGGATACACGGACGCCGTTGCGGCATCTCGCAAACAAGGCTTTGGGGCAATACAGCGCCTGGCGGGAGGCCGTGCCGCCGTCTTCCACAGCGATACCCTGGCCTTCTCCTGGACCATGCCAGTCAGCGCAGCATCACCTCACGACGGCGTAATGGAGCGCTTCGATGAGGTGGCAGAGTTGATAGCGAGGGCGTTTCGCGCTTTGGGCGTAGATGCTCGCGTAGGTGAGGTCCCCGGTGAGTACTGCCCAGGAGCACATAGCATCAACGCGAGAGGCGAAACGAAGCTCATGGGCGTTGGCCAGCGCCTGATAAAGAACGCGGCGCATGTAGGCGGAGTCGTCGTGGTTGATGGCGTGCAGCGCATAAACGAAGTGCTTGTGCCTGTTTACGACGCGCTGGAAATCGACTGGAGTCCCGAAACGACGGGCAGTTTACAGGCTGAGCTAGGCGAAGTCCTCTACGAAGACGTCAAAGCCGCCGTGCTGAAGGAGTTCGCGGCCGCCTACGAGATCTACGACGGCAGCCTAACCCAAGAAACGCTAGCCATGGCGGGGAAGCTAGAGCCCGAACACCTGTCGCCTTAAATTTCTGAATCCATAGCTTTGATGAAGCGTCTTATTTATCCAGGTAGATCATCCACTCCAGCAGGTTCTCATCAGGGTCGCGGGCGTACATGCTGACTGCGTTGCGGAGTCGTTGCGCACCGTTGCGTGGACCCGGCCCTGAGATGATCTCCACGCCAGCGTCGTCCAGCATCTGCTTGCACTCGTCGGCCGTGCCGTTCCACACGAAGCAGATATCGCCGCAGCCAGGAACCGCAGTTGGCCCCCGTAAGCTGGCCGTGTAGCCTTCTGGATGTACGTTAATCTTGGAGTCGCCAACCTGAATGGAAAAGATACCTGCCTTGCCTGCCCGCCACTCCTCATCATTGATAGTGAAGCCAAGTTTCTTGTAGAAGGCTATTAGCTTCTCCGCGTTGGCGGTAGGCATAGCAATGTGATCGATACTTACTGTGGACATTTCTTTACCTCAAAGCGACTCTTTTTCATCACAGGGACGTCACAGGCACAAGGATATTCGAAAACTCGAAGGTCGGCTGCAGTCAGAAGGCATGCATGTGCCGACCTCAGTGCGCCACCTCTCCGCCTACGAAGAGGTGGACGGGATCAAGCCCACTCTACGCAGGCTCGAACATGGGCAGGGAGACTTCGCCGTCGCCCTGGTCCTCCCAACTCACCTTGACACGCATGCCGATAGTAATGCCGGTAACAGGGTTGTCCACGCCAACAATGTTGGTCATGATGCGGAAGCCTTCGTCCAGGTCGACGTACGCCAGCGCGTAGGGACCCAGGTCAGCAAAGGCAGGATGCCTGCTCTGCATGATGACGCTATAGGTGTAAAGCGTGCCCTCGCCTTTAGACGTGTTCCATGCCGTATCGTCAGACCCGCAGTTGGTGCAATGTCGACGGGCGTAGAAAATCAACATGTCGCACTTGTTGCAGGTCTGGTACTTGAGCTCGTGCTGCTTGGTAGCCTCCCAATAAGGCTCTGTGTCAGGCTCAGGAAATCTTGGTAACGGTCTCTGTCCTGCCATTGTTTTATCTCCGTAAAATAGACTTGCGAACCCCGCTAAGGGTTGGTAATCAATCGTCTTACTTCAAACCAATATTGAAGTGCTCTTATATTCAAAACTAATCCGCCGCTAGGATCGTTGCGCCGGTGGCGTGACGGGAGCCTAGCTGGCCGCCGTTGCCTACTGCAAGGGCTAACTTCGCGCCCTCAACCTGGGACGTCGATTCGCCTCTCAACTGCCGCACCGACTCGAAAAGCAGGAAGATACCGCGTTCGCCGGGGTGGTTAGAAGACAGGCCGCCTCCGTCCGTATTCAAGGCAGGCCCCCTAGGATCGTCAAAGCCCAGATGGCGCTGGCTAACGTAATCTCCACCCTCGCCCTTCTTGCAGAACCCCATGTCCTCTATCAGGCACATCACGGTGATGCTGAAGGAGTCGTATGCCATAAAGATATCGATCTCGTCAGGAGTAATGCCAGCGTCGGCGAAGGCGCGTGGCCCGGACTGGGCGCCTGCGCTCACAGTGATGTCGCCGCCGTTCTCGCGATACTTAGTAGCCTCGCCGGTGCCGATGATCCAGATGGGCTTCTTGGCGCAGTTGGCCGCGACCTCAGCGGACGCGATAATCACGGCACCGCCGCCGTCCGACACCATGCAGCACTCAAGCAGGTGCAGCGGGTGTGCAATGACACGAGAGTCCAGCACATCCTGGACCGTGATCTCGTTTATGCCGACGAACTCCAGGTCGGTCATGGCTTTGACGGCTTCTGGATTGCGCATGGCGTGCTTACGCGTCACCACCGATATCTCGGCGAACTGCCCGTCAGTTGTGCCGTACTGATGCTTGTGCCGATTTTTCACCATGCCGTAATTAGCAATCAGAGTCTGGCCCCAGGAGTCTTCCATGTTGCCAGCAGGCGTAGCAGGCCCGACGCTGGTGCCTCCCGCGGTGCCGATGTTGCGCCTGTCCGAGTGCGCCGTGGAACCATACGTCAGGAGGGCCACACTGGCCTGGCCGGATGCGATCATACGCGCGGCGTGGTTGGCCTGGAACTCATAGGAAGTGCCGCCAACAGCGGTAGTGTCGATCAGCCTGGGATTAAAGCCAAAGTACTCGGATATTCCCAGTCCGCCGATGCCCTGATGCGTACCGGTGTCGTAGACGGCGTCTACGTCTTTCCAGGACAGTCCTGCGTCTTCAAGGGCTTTCGCAGCGGACGCAGCCTTGATCTGCAGCGCACTTGTGCCGGGCCCGACGACTCTTAAGGGATACTCATGGATGCCGACTATTGCGGCTTCTCTACGCTGAGCCATTTTTCTTATATCCTCCAGCATTGCAAACATTACAAACATTTCAAATAACCATGACAGCCAACGCTTACTTAAACAGCGCTATAGGAGCGGCTGTATGGCCTCTGTCGTGGCAAAAGGTAGCACACCGAAAATGGAGCGTCAACGAAGCGAATCCCGTCACTATGGTTTGACCAAGAGAACCTGCATTGCTACTATCCGCGCACAGCATTATCAGGCATATAGCAGGAGATTATTTTATGGCAGAACTCACATTGCAAGAAGCTAATACGATGGTTAGCGCGGCCATCGCCAAGGCAGATGAGCTGGGCATCAAGGTATGCGTGGCCGTCTGCGATGCCGGTGGCAGGCTGACTTCCTTTGGCAAGATGGACGGCGCATTTTGGGCGGGCGTATACGGCAGCCAGGGCAAGGCGGTGGCGTCCGTAGCTTTCGCTAGGCCCAGCGGCGTGATGCAGGAGCGAGCCGACAGCCCTATAGTTCGAGGCATCAACCAGGCCGAAGGCGGTCACCTGATTATGAGTCAGGGCGGCGTCCCGCTAATACGGGACGGCGCTCCGGTGGCGGCTTGCGGCGTAGGCGGCGGTACATCCCAGCAGGACGAGGACTGCGCTCAGGCGGGCATCGACGCGGTTTCCTAGCAAGACCAATTTGGTCTAAAGGCGTGCTTCTACAGGTCTGGATTTTGTCGAGGGTACTCTATGAAATCGGCACTCACCACGAACGTTGTTATTCCAGTCCCGTTCGCCCTGAGGCTGTCGAAGGGCAGCCGCTCAAGATTACCTTCCCGCCTACGTTTTGTTACACACCGAATGCACACAATCCCCTTGGGCGGCTTAATAGGCCCGTTTATCTCATTGACCGCATGTGGTAATTGAATATAAAATTCACCCATGATTATTGGCCTGCTTAGTGACACCCACCTGCCCAACATGGTCCGAGACCTGGACGAGCTAGGACCAGAACCCGAACAGTTCTTCAAGTCCGTTGATCTGATCCTGCATGGCGGCGACCTTATCGCAACGCGAGTGCTGGACTGGTGCGAGCAGTTTGCCCCTGTAATCTGCGCCGACGGCAATAACGACGTCTACGACGACCCACGAACCAAGATGGTGCAGATGCTCGAATTCGAGGGCTGGAAGATAGGCATGATCCACAGCCTGGAGGGCGAGCACAGGCCAATGTCCGAGTTACAGAAGATGTTCCCATCTCCAGTGGACATCATGGTTGCCGGACACTCCCACCAGGAACGACTGGAGCATCGCGAAGGTGTTGTGCTGTTGAACAGCGGAAGCATTACCTTTCCTCAACACAAGGAGCTGCGCCTGGGCACAGTGGCGCTGCTGGAGCTGAAGCCGGGCAGCCTGCACGCCGAGATCATTCCCATTGGCGAAACACCGGGCAGTCCGAATCCAGGCAAGGCCATGTCGCTCGACGTAACCCGCAACGGGTCTACGCCGAACTAAGCTGCCAGCAACGGACTTGCACATCACCTGCGTATTTAACTGAAATCCCATGGCCTACTAACTACACGCCCTTTTATACCCTGCTATATGAACAAAATTGACCACACATTGAAATTCGCCTCTGCTTTAATTTAATGCGTACCCTTCAATTAACTCTGCATTAGCCAAGTTTTCGGCACCCGTCGTTCTTGACGACGGCTTTACAAATGTCCATCTATAAGGGGGTCCCACTTGTCCAATCAGTACTCGTCACTTGCAGCCAATGAGGCCTTAGTTAGTACCTTCATCGACTCCATGGCGCGAGTGTACATGTGGATGACTGGCGGCCTGCTTATCACGGCGATCGTGGCTACAGGCGTGGCTAGCTCCGACGCCTTTATGATAGTACTGGCAAATAATCCGATGCTGTTCTGGGGGATCATAATAGGCCAGTTTGGACTGGTCATGGGCATCTCCGCCATGATAAACAAGATATCCCCAATGACCGCTTTAGGGCTGTTCTTCGTCTACGCCGCCCTAATGGGCGTAATGCTCTCCGTCATAATGATCAGCTACGACCTGGGAACGGTAGGCATTGCCTTCGGCGTAACGTCCGGCACCTTCGCCGGGCTGTCTATAGTAGGCCTGACTACCAAGAAGGACCTCACAAAGATGGGCCCCATGCTGATGGCTGCCCTGTTCGGCCTGATAATCGCATCGGTGGCGAACTGGTTCATGCAAAGCGCAGCCATGGAGTGGATAATCTCATACGCAGGCGTGCTGATCTTCATGGGCCTGATGCTTTACCAGACGAAGATGATCAAGACCATGACCTTTGAAGCCCTGCAAAGCGGCGATCCTCAGGCGGTGAGTCGTATCGGTGTCATGGGCGCGCTAGGCCTGTACCTGTCATTCATCAACCTGTTCCTGTTCATTCTCAGGATCGTAGGCGGCCGCCGTTAATTTTGTATTTTGTATAGCGGGCAATGGGCTAGAAGCCAGGCTTAGCTAGTTTTGTATAGCGTCCCTATCACCCTTGCCTCCTTGCTGGCCTTCCTTTAGCCGGATCCAGGCTGACTTGACTGGCCGGAACGCTACACCGAGTAAGCACCTCAGAAAACTGGGCACGGGAAGACGGGTCAAAACCGGCCGCTGTGTTGATTCCTACGGATTAGGATTGCGTAACAGCGATCACACCTACAGTTACTGATAGTCGGCTGACTTATCGTCATCAAGTGAGCAACGTTAAGCTGTTATGGCAGAAAGCACTCCGCAAGATACTAGATCAGCAGTCGGCATTCGAATTAGCGAATTAAGAGTTAACCTAGCTATTAGTCAAGAAGAATTCGCTCTTCGGTCTCGTTTGGATAGGAACTTTGTTAGCGGAGTCGAAAATGGCAGGCGAAATATGTCCATTTTGAACGTTCAAAAACTCGCAACTGCGCTGGAAGTGTCCTTAGCTGAATTCTTTAATAGTAATCTTTTCGAGGTTATCTAGAATTATGGCCTTGGCTAATTTCATCATTGAGATTCTTACTGAGCTTTATGGCGCCGATATTTCCAATTCCGTGGCAAAGGAATCCACACTCCTAAGTTACATTGACAGGAAGACGGCTTCTGTATCGCGTTCAAGTAAAGCTCGCGGAAGCTTCGGAAATTTATATGCGATATTTGTTTTGGTTGAAGACTATGTCAATAACGAAGTCCATACAAATCCAGGACGCTATGGTTTTTTTGAGGTCCCAACTAGGCATTTCGGTGGATGCCAGAATATTCGAGATTACATCATTTGCTATTATCAAATCCATTTATCAAAATCAGTGGGTTTCTCTAACTATGAATGGCCGCACCGAAAAACATCAACTTCAGTTATACAAAACAGGGAGAACTAACGCGAATGACGGAGGGATCGATTTTGTAATGCGTCCCCTTGGCCGATTCTTTCAAGTTACAGAAGTCTTGGATTTCGAAAAGCATTTCCTGGATATCGACAAAATTAACAAGTTTCCAATTACGTTTGTAGTTAAGAATAATTTAACCCCTGAAGAAGTCCGGTCTTTTTTGGAAGTCCAGGCATCAATACGTTATCCCGGTTCAGAAGTTAGGCATCGTTACTTAGATGCGATTGAAGAAATAATTACCATTCCTGTATTAGACACCTCTTTGTCAAATTTCGAAAAAAACATTAGAGGCCAGCTGTTGACCGCTGACAGTGCAACAGCATCTACCTAGTTCTTTGGCCCCCAGCACTCCGCGACAGCCACGCGCTCCTCGGGCCGCACTATGGCCATGGTGTATGACTCACGCGTCGGCACGTCCATCTGCCCCAAAAACGAGCGAAGCTGCCAGAACAGCACTGCCAACCAGCCCGTAGGCGCGAAGACCAAGGCGATTAAGAAGATGCTGGACGGTATATGAGTAAACACCATCGTATTCAGAAGACCAATTCTGTTGGCGATCTTGGCAGCCAGCCACAGGGAGATTGCCGACAGGACGTGGGACAGGAAAAAGATAAAGGCTAGCTCTCCCAACTATATGCCGAACTGGGTTGCGAAGTAGAAGGCGACAAGGCTTTGCGCCAGTAGAGTTTGGGCGAAGTGATCGACGCTGAACCCCAACAGGTTGAGGTAAAGCGCCAGCAGGACTGCCACATAGCTTTGTGAAAAGCCGCGCACAGCCCGAGCCAGAATGATTATCTTTCCGTCGCGGCTGACGTAGCCAGGCAATAGTGTTGGAGAGAAGCTCAATACAAGACTCCCCTTAAAGGCCTTGGGTTAAACCTCGACCCCCTCCATCAACTTGATGGCGTCGCCCTTGCGCAGGGTGCCGCCCTGGACCACGTGGGTTAGCATACCTCGGCGGTCGATCATCCGCTCGCGCAGGCCGTCGCGTATGCCGTCGATGAAGGCGCATGGGTCACAGAAGCCTGTTATCTCCAGCACCACATCGTCGCCTAATGCCAGCTTCTGGCCCCGCTTCAGCGCGTGGATGTCCATGCCGGACATGGTAACGTTCTCCCGAATCCGGCCATGCTCCAGACCAAAGACTTTTAGGGTCTCGACGTCCATGAGCAGCACCTGTCTGTGTTTGCGGGCAGGAGTCTCGGTGGCGTGGCGGTCGCCCTCAATACCGAAGCCTGTGATTAGGTTGGCGTCCTCCATAGGCTCCATTGGCTCAAAGTGGCCCGTACATTTCCAAAGGGCCTCAATCTGTCCGTCTGGCATTTGCGACCTCCTACACCTTATAAATGTCTAGAATTTCCGTAAGCTTACACTGACCTCGCAAGGACTTCAACGCAAGGTACTGGTCTGCCTTACAGAATGTTTTGGGAAATTCAGCGGCAGGTGTATAATCCTGGCAAATCACAGCGACTATTCACGAGCGACTATTCACGGAGGAAATTACATGGTAACTCTAGGTTCCGGAGCTTTTTCATATAACGTCGAAGTCAAATGGGAGACGGTGCCAGATGATTACGGCGACGGCTGGAGAGAAGTACCGGCCGTCTATGCGGACGAAAACGACAACGTTTACCTGTTTACCCGGGGCGACCACCCGGTGATGGTGTTTGACAGCTCGGGCAACTTCGTCAAGTCGTGGGGCGAGGGCGTGTTCACCCGTGGCCACGGCATAAGCAAGGGGCCGAACAACACTCTGTACCTGACCGACGACGGCGACCACACGGTGCGCCACTGCACGTTGGACGGCGAGGTGCTTATGACCATAGGTGTGGCTGGTACACTAGCGCCCCTGTTTAGTGGCGAACCGTTCAACCGATGCACGCACACGGCCACCGACCCCAAGACCGGCGACATATACGTCTCCGACGGCTACGGCAACTCCCGCATTCACAAGTACTCCGCCGACGGCAACCTGCTGTTTTCTT
>CAUZQF010000053.1:0-11002 GCA_963581905.1 Dehalococcoidia bacterium | reverse complement strand
GAAGTTCTTCGCCCATTGTTTCGGACGAACGGCAATAATCAGTGCCTTTACCACATTAATTTCACGGGTAACCGGCGTATTTTGTGAACGCGCCATATCTCGATGATATGGCGCGTCTAGAATCAAGTCAACGACGTGGGCCTGTCGGTTTATGCAATTACTGCCATTTCTGCGTTCATAAAAGCACTTGGTCTTTTATGCAATTTATGGTTTTTTCTCCCCCTATATTGACAGGCGATATACCGCATAATCACGCGGGGCAGATGGAAATTTAGTTACAAAAATATTAACTGTTGACAAGGGCTCTGAGCTATCTTAATATTTATTAGTTAGCAGACGAATAAGCAGACTGCTAATTGACAGAAATCAAATAAATATTCGTGGAGGTATCTAGAATGGCAAAAGAAGCCCAGGTAAGCTTCAAGCCTCTCGGGAACAGGGTTGTTGTAAAGCCCAACGAGGCAGAAGAGAGCATGAGTGCAGGTGGGATTTATATCCCAGACACCGCTAAGGAAAAGCCGCAAGAGGGCGTCGTCGTAGCAGCAGGCCCAGGCAGGCAGACCGAAGATGGTAACCGGGTAGCCATGGAGCTTGTCGTTGGTGACAACGTCGTCTACTCCAAGTATGCCGGCACCGAGTACAAAGAAGGCGATATCGAGTACCTCGTTCTACGTGAGGACGATATCCTCTTCAAGAAGTAATCCTAGTCATATTCTGATTTTTTCTATACATTAAGGAGGTAAGAATGCCCAAGCAGCTCTCATTTAGTGAGGATGCCCGAGCCGCCATGAAGCGCGGTATCGACATAATGGCAAACACAGTCGGCGTAACGCTTGGCCCGAGAGGCCGCAATGTTGTGCTAGACAAGAAGTTCGGCCCACCCCAGATTTGCAGTGACGGCGTAACCATCGCCAAAGAGATAGAGTTGGAAGATCCCTTCGAGAATATGGGTGCTCAGCTCTTGAAAGAGGCCGCCAGCAAGACCAACGACGTAGCTGGTGACGGCACCACGACCGCCACGGTCCTGGCCCAGGCAATCGTCCACGAAGGCTTCAAGAATATCGCAGCCGGCGCCAACCCAATGGCACTCAAGCGCGGCATCGAAAAGGGTGTAGTAGCACTCCGCGAAGCAGTTGGCGAAATGGCCACATCCGTTGAAGGCAAGACCCAGATCGCCCAGGTAGCATCCCTCTCCGCTCACGACGAAGAGATGGGTAGCCTGATTGCAGACGTAATGGAAAAGGTCGGCAAGGACGGCGTAATAACCGTCGAAGAGTCCAAGGGCTTGGCCTACGAGACCGAGTTCGTTGAAGGAATGATGATTGACAGGGGTTACATCTCCCCTTACTTCATCACCGACCAGGACAGGATGGAAGCCGCACTAGACGATCCATACATTCTGATCACCGACAAGAAGATTTCCGCTGTTGCAGACATTCTGCCTGCGCTGGAGAAGATTCTTCAGGTCAGCAAGAACCTGCTGATCGTTGCTGAGGACGTAGATGGAGAAGCCCTGGCTACCCTGGTAGTTAACAAGCTTCGCGGAACGCTCAGCGTTTTGACTGTCAAGGCCCCTGGATTCGGCGACCGCCGCAAGGCAATGCTCGAAGACATGGCCATTCTGACCGGCGGACAGGTAATCAGCGAGGAGATCGGCCGCAAGCTGGACTCCGTAACCGTTGAGGACTTGGGCCGAGCCAGGCGAGTCGTATCCACCAAGGACGAGACGACCTTCGTCGACGGCGGCGGATCCGAAGACGCCATACAGGGTCGGATCAACCAGATCAAGGCTCAGATCGAAGAGACCACCTCGGACTTCGATCGCGAGAAGCTTCAAGAGCGCATGGCTAAGCTTTCCGGTGGTGTCGCCATCATCAAGGTTGGCGCAGCCACTGAGGTTGAGCTTCGCGAGAAGAAGCAGCGTGTAGAGGACGCACTATCTGCGACCCGAGCCGCTGTTGAGGAAGGCATTGTACCCGGCGGTGGACTGGCGTTGATTCGCGTCCGCTCAGCCCTGGACAGCGTCAACCTTACTGGCGACGAGGCCACGGCCATCAATATCCTTAAGAGCGCTCTACAGGCACCCCTAAAGCTCATCGCTGAGAACACTGGCGTTTCCGGTGAGGTTATCCTCTCCGAGAGCCTCAAGGGCGAGGGCGACTTTGGTTACGATGCGGAGGCCGGTGACTTCACGAACCTTCTGGAACGTGGCATCATGGACCCCGCCAAGGTAACCAGGGCAGCCATTGAGAACGCTTCCAGCGTTGCTGCCATGGTACTGACCACGGAGACCCTGATTAGTGATATCAAGGAAGACGTGCCAGCAGGACCGGCCATGCCTCCGATGGACTACTAAGCAAACACCTCCCGTTTGGGACAAAAGAGGCCTCGCATTCGCGGGGCCTCTTTTTTTGCCTTTCCGGGTCACTATCAACGTTGAACAGAATTTAATAAAAGTATAATAAACCAGTTAATAGACTTCTAAATCCATGCTTGTCAACAATATAATCCAAATAAAATTCCATTCTCTCACTAGACCGTTCGGGCCTGCTCCGATGCTATAATAATGCCACATTTAGATTTTATGTTCGGAGTGTCTGCTTGTTCACCCACCTCCATGTTCACACCGAATTCAGCCTGCTGGATGGCCTCAGCAAACTAGAGCCACTAGTACAACATGCCAAAGATCTGGGCATGAACAGCTTGGCCATTACAGACCACGGCGGAATGTATGGTGCCATCGATTTCTATCGAATCGCAAAAAAGGCAGGCATCAAGCCCATTATCGGCTGCGAGATGTACGTTGCACCGAGCAGCCGTCACAGCCGTAACCCAAACGAAAAATCGCCATACCACATGACCGTCCTTGCCCAGAATTGGCAGGGTTATGAAAATTTGGTAAAGATGGTAAGCCGGTCCCACTTGGAAGGCTACTACTACAAGCCTCGCATCGACAGGGAGCTGCTGGAGCAGTACTCAGAGGGCATTATCGTGATGTCTGGCTGCCCTAGCGGTGAGGTACCCAAAGCCATAACCAATGGCACCATGGACAAGGCCAAAGAGACCGCGTCCTGGTATCGCGAGCTATTGGGGGACCGCTACTTCCTGGAGCTTATGAGTCATGGCGACGTTCCAGAGCTACCAGAGATCAACTCTGGCATTATGCAGCTCCACCGCGAACTGGGCATACCCGTGGTGGCGACCAACGACTCCCACTATACAAAGAAGGAGGAGGCCTACCTTCAGGACCTTCTTCTCTGCATACAGACGAATACCAACGTCACCGACGTGAAGCGCATGAGGATGGAGGAGGACTCCTACTTCCTGCGAAGCCCGGAGGAGATGGCGGCGCTATGGCCAGAGGTTCCAGAGGCCATTTCTAACACGCAGCGCATCGCAGAGATGTGCAATCTGGAATTCGATTTCACCAAGCTACGCCTGCCACTGTACGATGTGCCTGACGGTCTCAGCGGTGACGATTACCTTCGAAAGATTTGTATGGAGGGGCTCAAGCAGCTCATTCCTAACTACGGCAGTGCCGAGACAGAACGGCTCGATTACGAACTGGATGTCATAAAGTACACCCAGTACCCGAACTACTTCCTGGTGGTCTGGGACATAGCCAAGTTCGTCCGCGAGAAGGACATCTTCTTCGCGGTGAGGGGCAGCGCTGCCGCCAGCCTTGTTCTGTATTGCCTTGGCGTAACCGACGTTAACCCGTTGCCGTACACCCTGGTCTTCGAACGGTTCCTTAACGTGGAACGCAAAGAGATGCCAGACATCGACATGGACTTTCAGGATGACCGCCGTGAAGAGGTCATCAATTACGTAGTAGCGAAGTACGGCCGGGAGCATGTGGCCCAGATAATCACCTTCGGGACCATGGGAGCAAAGGCCTCCGTTCGAGACGTGGGCAGAGCGCTGGGCATGGCTTACGGCGACGTTGACAGGGTGGCGCGGCTTATACCGACCAGGCTGCACATGACGCTGCAGGAGGCGAAGGATACCACCCCTGAGTTCATGGAGATCTACGACGCCGAGCCCGACGTCAAGAAACTGATAGACACGGCGCAGGGCCTGGAAGGCGTTGTTCGTCACTCCAGCACTCACGCTGCGGGCGTGGTCATATCTCAAGAGCCTCTCGACGATGTAGTGCCCCTTCAGCGGCCGACCAAGGGCAACGGCGACGGCGCGGCCATGACCCAGTACACCATGGAACCTTGTGCTGCTCTTGGCCTTCTGAAGATGGACTTCCTAGGCCTTTCAAACCTATCGATTCTTTCCCGCGCACGAGACCTGATCGAGAAGACCAGGGGCATACGTTTCGCACTCCCTGAAATTCCCCTGGATGACAGCAATACATTCGAACTGCTGGCCAGAGGAGATACCGTCGGAGTGTTCCAGATGGAAGGCTCTGGCATGACTCGATACCTGAAAGAGTTGAAGCCAACGACTCTGGCGGACGTTGCGGCCATGATCGCGCTTTACCGCCCGGGCCCAATGGAGCACATTAGCGCGTTCATAGATTCCAAGCACGGTCGAACCAAGCCCAACTATCCACATCCTGCGCTCAAGGACATACTTGAGGAGACATACGGCATCATCGTCTATCAAGACCAGGTGCTGAAGATAGTACAGACCTTCGCAGGCTACACCCTGGGCGAGGCTGACATTGTCCGCAAGGCCATGGGCAAAAAGATCGCCGCCATCATGCAGGACGAGAAGGGAAAGTTCGTAGAGGGCGCCAAGGGACTGGGCTACACCCAGGAAATGGCAGACCAGATATTTGCGCTGATAGAGCCCTTCGCAGGTTACGCCTTCAACAAGGCTCACAGCGTAAGTTACGGCTTGATCTCCTACTGGACGGCGTACCTTAAGGCCAACTTCACGGCCGAATACATGGTGGCCCTGCTGAATTCGTACAGGGACAATACAGAGAAGGTCGCCTCTGCTGTGGCAGAATGTCGGCGTTTGAAAATTCCAGTATTACCACCGCACATCAACAAGGGCGATGTCGAATACTCTATCGAATACGATAAAGATGAAAAGGCCGCGATTCGGTTCGGACTGGCCGCGGTCAAGAATGTTGGAACCGGCGCAGTGGAGGCTTTCGTAAAGGCCCGTGACAAAGAAGGCGGCTTCACCTCGCTTGAGCATATGTGCCAGGTAGCCGACATGGGCAGCCTCAATCGCAAGACCCTGGAAAGCCTGATGAAGGCTGGCGCGTTCGACGAGTACGGCGATCGCACGGGCCTGCTAGAGGTCATCGACCAGATGCTGTCGTTGGCTCAAAGCGAAGCCCGAATGCGCGACTCAAGCCAGACCTCCATGTTCGAGCTAATGGGCGAATCCATGCCGGTGGAGATGGTACGCATCACCGTTCCGACTCTCAAGACGGCTGACATGGAAAAATCCAGGTGGGAGCAGGAGCTGCTGGGAGTGTCCCTGAACTCCATTGGCCTGGACATGATGATAGAACAGAGCGGAGATACCGAAAGCATAGTGTTTCTCAGCGATCTCGAAGGCAGCGCCTCCGGAACAAAGGTCAAGGTCACCGGGCAGATATCGGACGTTACTCAGCGATTCACCCGCGATAACAGACAGTTCACGATAGCGTCGCTGGCCCTCATGGATGGCGCGGCCGAAATATTTATATGGAACGAAGACCTTCAAGGCAACGAGCTATGGGAAGAGGGCAGGCTGGTATCCGTCAAAGGCAGCGTAAGATTACGCGAGGACCAGATGAGCATTAGTTGCACCTCGGTAAAGGAGTTCATTATTCCGAAGAATTTTGATGACAATGATACTGTTGACCAGTCGCAGGATGAGCCCTTATTGGCTGAGATTCCCGTCGCGATGGCCACACCTGCTAACGGCTACAGCATCATAGAAGTGGAACCCGAACTGGCTGAAACAAACGGAACTAACGGTTCAAATGGGACCAACGGCGCGAACGGCCACGGCGAGACTAACGGCTCGTCAGGCTTGCCTTCCACCGAGGTAATTGGAGACCCTGTGCAGTCATTCAACCGGTTGGGTCTACGCATACGCGAATCAGGAAAACCTGAGGCCGATACATACCTGCTTTTGGACCTGAAAAACCTGCTCATGGAGTATCAGGGCATGGATGAGGTGATGTTGGAAATCGTCACCGAGGGCCGAATAATCACCATGGAGTGGCCAATGGTGCGCGTCGACGCATGCGAGGAGCTACAGGCAAGACTTCAACATGTATTGGGAGATGCTGGTTACGCCCACGTCGAGTCCAGTGTATAGCCAGCCTTTAACTGACACGAGTGAAAAGAATAAAGAGGGGTGGCCTGCATTGGCCACCCCTCTTTATTTGTTAACTAATCTGCGCTCCGCGAAGGCTTAAACCTTCATCTCCATCTGCTTTCTGGGATGCTCCAGGTCCAACAGTCTTTGCTTCAAGCCAAGCTGAGATGTCCCTTTACCGAATCCCCGAAGCGATCCGTCGCTAGCGACAACGCGGTGACACGGGATTATCAGAGCTAGCCTGTTTCGCGCCATGGCCTGGCCCGCTGCCCGGGGAGCCAGTGGCTTGCCCGCTTCAGTTGCCAACCACTTATATGTGCGGGTCTCACCCTTGGGTATCGAACGGCAGGCTATCCACGCTGCCTGATGAAACGGCGAAGCGTCCTCCACGTCGATGGCCTCATTGGCCAGAGTCACGTCTTCCCCATTTAGGTAGCTGGTTACCTTGTCCCGCAAGGCTACGAACCGTTCTGGATCAAGCTCTGCTCCGTCTAGGGCCTTGCCTAGCTGTGCAGCGCAATCCTCAGGAGACGGCTGCGGCAATGTGGTCCGCCTCAGGCCCTTATCGGATGCAATAACTCCCATCCAACCGTAAGGCGTCTCAAAAATATCGAAATAAAGGTTCATTATGTTCTCTGACCTCCCGGTATTAGTCGACGCAATGCCATAGACAGCAGTGGGCCTCTTATTATGCGCCAGTCAGCGTCAAGATTGCCTTGCTCGACGTCTGGCGAATCAGATTCACGATTGACCTCTTCAGGCGATGTGTCCGGTGGCGCATACCGCATGCCGGAATACGCCCAGGCGATTCGCAGTGCCGGTTCTCTCAGTCGCTCATTCGCCATGCTAAGCTGTGCTGCATAGTCTAGCGCGGTCTGATCAAACCTGCGGCCAACGCCCGCGATAGCTCCCAGTCGTCCCATCCGAGCATAGGCCTTTTCTACCGATGTTAAGCCTCTCAGATTCCAGGTCCACGCGATGATTAGGAAAAGCCAAAGGATCAGTATTGACCCCGCTGCCATAGCTGATCGCTGTAACACTATGATCAGATCGAAAGGCAATAACGTTGTCAAATCAAAGCGACCAGAGCCGTCCAGAAGTTCCGCCAATCCCTCCTCGTACAGAGGCTCCAGGAAATCAGACTCGTCGCCTTCGAATACTGTGAATCCTCTGTCGCCTACCAGATTAGAGCCTGGTCCTGTAATCAGAGTTCTCTCATGTTGTTCCCAGCGCGGAGTCGGTTCGAAGTCGATCCAGCCGTACTGTGGAAAATATACCTGAACCCAACCGTGACTGTCGAAATCGCGAATGACGCGCCTTTTAATATCTTCGTCATACTCACCCGGAGCGTAGCCTGCAGCCAAGCGAGCGGGAACACCGACGGCGCGCATCATTACCGTCATGGCGGAGGCAAAGTAGTCGCTGTACCCCAACTGCGTTTCGAAGATGAAGAAGTCCACGCCGTCGGCACCTCGGGGAGGAGCTACCACGCTTTCCTGGTCGTACGTAAATTCGTCACTACGCAGGTAGCTCTGAATCAGAACTGCCTTGTCAAAGGGATTTTCCGCGTCAGCTGTCAGCTCAATTGCCTTATCCCTGACCCTCTGTGGTAGCGAAGCTGGCAACTGGAGGTAATGGTCTGTTAAGAAATTCTTGTAATTGGTACTTGCCTCTCTCAGCTCGTCGTCCGTGGCCAGGGAGACATACGACACCATGCTGTAGGGTTCGTTCGCCTGCAGCCTTTTGGAGAACCGCCAGGAGACGATTTCAGAAGCAACGGCCGCCTTGCGCTGCACAGTTATGCCCTTTAAGAACTCTTCCTCTGTCACAGGGTCTGTGCCGTAGCGAATTTCATTGAGAACGAGGTCTGGCGGCAAGAAGCGAGAGACGTATGTCTCGACGAAGGTGTCAGGCATTATGTCCAGGTCCTCTCGGATGGTGGCGGCCATCTGCTGGACGTCCGGCGACAAGGTTGAATCCAAGGCGTCATCCAGCAAATCGATATCGAAGGCCTTAGGATCCAGCGCCCCCAGAACCGCATCATGGCTAAGCCAGTCCAGAGAGCCACCGGCCAGGAAATCACTGGTCCTGAAGTTAACCTGAAGGCTCTGCTCGACGGATATACGCTCTCTGGAATCTGATCTGGGAGGGGACAGGGTATCCGGCCTCACCTCTATTTTGTTGGTGTCGCCTGCGATCCAACCCAGAGATGTGTATTCGCTGTACGTCTGAGAGGTCCAGTACGACGGATATTCTGTATCGGCCAAAAAGGCGACCTCACCACCAAAAGAGATAGCCCCAATAAAAGGCAAGTTCTTGCCAAAGAACCGGCCATCCACCTGCTTCTGAGTAGGAACGCCAGCAAACAAACGCGCGAAATCCTCCTCCAGAGTTTCTATGGGTGTCCGCGCCTTGCGCCATACCTCCGCCATGTTTTCCGACACATAGACCTTTAGCGGCATCATGCCGGCAATTATGACCACCAGAAGTCCGAACCAGAACGTTGAGTGGATCGTTAGCCAGCCGCTCATCATCTCAAACCGTATGCCTGACCTATCCCACTCCCGCTGCCGTTGAACGACAGTCAGGCGCACGATGAGCAGCATGGCGAACAAGATGAACAGGAAGAATATCGGAGCAAGGTCGGGAGGCAGAAAGCTCAGGTTCGTCAGAATGGCCACTCCCGCAAACACAACGGCAATCCACGGGTTACTGCTTCGGAAAACGAACCAGGAGCCGAAATAACCAATTATCCAGGCAAGCGCCAGAAGGCCTATCGCGAAGGGGAGCAGATCGGTGGACAGGCCGTCGTTGGTGGCCGCGCCATACCAGACTTCCAGCCGAGACCACATATCGGTAAACCTGGCCCAACCATTTACGCTGTCATCCACCAGCGCACTGGCCTTCCACACCACTATCAAGCCGCCCAGTGCGATTCCCAATGGGTGCAGGAAGACGGAATGCAATCTTACTTTAGAGATAATCAGACCAGCCAAAGCGGCCCAGAATACTACTTCAGGCAGGTTCAGTGACTGGGTCCAGCCAGCGCTCTGAACGGACCCAGCCAGGATCCAGAGCATCACCAAAAGAATCGCGAAGGTTGACCAGCCCTGGTAGGGTCGATACTTCGTAACCAGGTAGATCAGCCAATTACGGCGCATCTCAGCGGGGTCGACTCTGGCCGGAACGATCGGAAGCGAAATATTGGGGCTGCTCAAACCCTGACCTCCGCTTCATCGACGCCCTCTCCCACATGCATGCCCGCGCTGGTGTAAGCCTGGCTCAGTGCTACAGGTATGTCATCGCCCATCTTTACAACATAGGGCGCGATGCCGGCCATGTAGAGATGCGGAACAGCCTCCAGTGTGTTGAAGAAGCCGCCGAATGAGGCACCGTCAAGCAGAACGACTCCTACCCGCACCCGACGTCGAATGAGCTCCCGCGCGGCTACCACCCACTCTTGGCGACCGGACGGAGTGACGATGATTACCGAGCTGTTGTAGCCCCACAATTTCTCCTCGCGGGGCATCAAGGCCTCCAGGGGCACAGTGCCCTCTGCCTTGCTCATTGCCAGAAATTCCAGCGTCCTATCGAACTGCCCAAGTCCGGTATCTGATGGAAGGAAGTATCGTTGATCCCCATGGGCAAGGAGACCCACAGGTAGTCCAAGCCCAATGTATTTTCGGACCAGAGAGGCCGCTATTGATACGGCGTACTCGTCTGTGCTCTCCTCAAGCTCACCGGCCTGAACATCTCTATGCAGGTCTACCAGCACCCAGACGTCGCTGGACTGACCCAGGTCAAATTCTTTGGACATCAGCTTGCCCATTCGCGCCGTTGTGGCCCAGTGCACCCGGCTAATGCTGTCGCCGAAAGCATAGTCTCTTACCGTCGAGGCGTGGGGAGTGAGATCGTGGGAGCGCTTCCTGTTGGAGCTATCACCAGACAAGTTGGCAGCTGCTACGGCGAACTCGGGGATGTCATACGTTCGCGGCAACACAGTTAGCGTTGCGGTGTCTCCAAATTCCCGCTCGCTACGGAATATTCCGAAGGCGTCGGTGTTGGATATTCTGACCGGCCCCAATGTATAGACGCCACGCCTGCGCGCAGGTGTCCTGGCGCGCCAGGAGCGAAACCCTCTAGTCGCCAGACTGACCGCCATACCGCTGGAGTACCCGGGTAGGTCGGTGAGGTCTTCGACTACCAGCGTGGGTTTGGGCAAAGCGCTGTGGTTTCGAACGGTGATACGCTCATCCACGTCTTCGCCAACACGGACCCGCCTGGACCTGCGTTCTACGTTGACTTCCAAAGACCGCAGACTTAACCAGTTCCACACATAGCTCAAAATGAGGGTGATTGCCAGAATGTAGGCAAGCCTGTAGAAAAGACCGAATCCCGTAGACGCCCCTGTTATGAGGGTGACGCCTATGAGGATTGAGATCAGATAGAAGCGTTTGAGAAGCTGTGCTCTGGTTTTGAAGATCTTGTTATCCCCTGACCCAGCCTCTCGCCTCTGCACCAGGCACAGCCACGGATTCGACTATGCTGGCCATCACATCGGAGGCGTTCACACCGCGCATTCTTGCGGCGGCAGAGACAATAAGCCGGTGGCTGATAACAGGTACGGCCAGAGCCTTAACATCGTCGGGTAGGGCGTAGTCTCTACCTCGGATTAGGGCAAGGGCCTGCGCTCCTCTGAACAACGAAATCGATCCTCTGGGTGACG
>CAUZQF010000052.1:0-11010 GCA_963581905.1 Dehalococcoidia bacterium | reverse complement strand
CCCCAAGTTCGTTGTGCCGAACAACAAGACACGCATCGTTTGCATGATCCATATCTCACGCGTCGGCCTGCTCTACCAGCCAGACACCGCCAGCAGAGCGGACATCGACGTTGAGGAGACGGTACGGGTAATCAAGGCCAACCAGCCGCTTATCCAGGGCGTCAAGATTCGCGCCGTTGGGCCTGGCGTGCCGGCCATGGGCATCGAGATGATCAAGCTGGCAAAGCAGGCTGCTACCGAGGGCGGCGTTCGGCTCATGGTGCACATCGGCGACCGCAGCATCAGGGAGTCTGGCGGCCCCACACTCACACAGGAACTGCTGCCTCTTCTGGAGAAAGGCGACATTATTACGCACCTGTTCAGCGGCAACCCAGGGCGCATCATTGATGGTGACAACAAGGTCATCCCGGAGATTCTTGACGCGCAAGAGCGAGGCGTCTTCTTGGACACGGCGCACGGACGGCAGAACTTCAGCTTCGATGTCGCGCAGAGAGCTGTGGACGGCGGCGTGAAGCCTCTTAGCATCAGCACAGACCTGACGATTCCTGGACGGCAACTCACCGTTCATAGCATGACGGAGATGCTATCGCGGTTCCTGGCGCTGGGCTTCTTACTGGAGGACGTTGTTCGAATGTCCACCATTAACCCAGCCTCCGCGATAAACATGCAGGACCAGATAGGAACTCTGGAGGTCGGCCGTGCCGCTGACATATCCGTGCTGAAAGAAGAGACCGGCAACTGGCTCTTCCACGACACCCAGGGCGACACACTCAAGGGCGATAAGGCGCTGGTGCCGGTGGTAACCATAAAGGACGGCGAAGTTATCGCACCGGATTGGGGCCCTCGATCCTGGGGCTGGTTGCCTGACTCGGCTTAAAAAGCCACTCGTTCAATCTCCAAGCCAAGTATGCGAAAATACAGGGCAGATATATATAAACATCTGCCCTGTATTTTTGAGTTTCCTTTGAACGGAGTTATAGATTGACAGATGAAATCCTGGTAGAAAAGTCCGACGGCATCGCCACGGTTACCTTTAATCGGCCGGACCAGCGCAACGCAATCGAGTACATGGGGTGGCTGGAACTAAAGCGCATCGCCATTGAGCTCGAACGTGACGCCGACGTCCGCGTGGTAGTCTTCACCGGCGCAGGCGAAAAGGCCTTCTCGGCTGGTGCCGACATAAAGGACTTCGACCTGTATCGCAGCAACTCGAAAATAGCCGAGGTCTATGCCGCGGCATTCGACGGCGCCATGGATGAAGTCGAGGCGATGTCAAAGCCGACTATCTCCATGATTCAGGGCTTTTGCCTCGGCGGCGGCTGCGAGTTCTCTATGGCCACGGACATTCGCATCGCAGCGGAAGGAAGCACCTTCGGCATACCCATCGCTCGCCTAGGCATCCTGGTTGGCTACGGCGAGATGCGCAGGCTCGTGACACTGGTGGGCCCAGGCAACGCGACATACATACTGCTTAGCGGCAGACTCATCAACACGGAAAAGGCCAAGGAGATGGGCCTGCTAACCAAGGTTGTACCGCAAAACGAGCTTACGGAGTACACCTACAAGCTGGCCAGCGAGATGGCGGAACTAGCCCCGCTATCTCACGCTCGCAACAAGCGCATTCGCGATATCGTGTTACGCAACACGCGGCCCACAGGGCTCACGTCGGAGGAAGAAGGCCTTCCATACACCAATTTCGACAGCGCGGATTTCCACGAAGGCCGCACCGCATTTATTGAGAGACGAAAGCCCAATTTTACCGGGCGATAAGAAGAGATAAACAACAAGACCCTATGGAGAAAATATGACCAACGCACTGCCCTTGGATGGAATCAAAGTAATCGACTTCAGCCAGATTCTGGCGGGACCGTTCTGCACCATGATGCTGGCGGACATGGGTGCCGATGTAATCAAGGTGGAGAAGCCCAACGGCGGCGACGATACCCGCCGATACGGCCCGCCATTCATCAAGGGTGAGTCCGCAGCGTTCCTAACGCTGAACCGCAACAAGCGCAGCATGATTCTAGACATGAAGCACGAGGACGGCCTCAAAATAGCAAAGCAGATGATTTCGCAGGCCGACGTGATGATCCACAACTTCCGGCCGGGCGTGGTTGACCGCATGGGTCTAGGTTACGACGAGGTGCACAAGCTAAATCCCGCTCTGGTCTACGCCACAGTGTCTGGCTTCGGCACCACCGGACCATATGCACCAAAGGCGGGATTCGACCTTATTGCCCAGGGCATGAGCGGTCTGATGGCCACCAACGGCTTCCCTGACGCGCCACCTGCCAAGGTTGGTGTGCCCATTGCCGACCTTAACACCGGAATGTTCTGTGCCTTCGGAATCCTGACCGCCTACGTGAACCGTCTCAAGTCCGGAGAAGGCCAGCACGTCGACGCCTCGCTGCTAGAGTCGGGCATAGCCTACACGCTGTACGAGTCGGCGACATACTTCGCCACCAACGAGGTCTCAGGGCCACTGGGTTCGGCCCACCGCATGATCGCCCCTTACCAGGCCTTTGCCACCCAAGACGGCTACATCAACATCGGCGCAGCCAACCAGAACAACTGGGAGCGCATGTGTCGTGCCGTTGGCCGCGAAGACCTGCTGGAAGACCAACGCTTTTCCACTAACGGAGAGCGGATGGTGCACATAAGCGACCTTACGCCCATCATGGAAGCGACATTCAAAGGCGAGACCACTGCTCATTGGGTCGAGGTACTGGAGGGCGCTGGCGTTCCCACCGGGCCGATCTACACGGTCGACCAGGTATACGCCGATCCCCACGTGCAGTCGCGCAACATGGCTGTGGAGGTGGACCATCCCATCGCAGGCGCCATCCGCAACATAGGCGTGCCAGTGAAGCTGTCGGACACACCGGGTTCCGTTCGCGAAGCTGCGCCAGTATTAGGAGCGCACACCGACGCCGTGTTATCCCAGTTCGGCTTCTCAGAATCCGACATCGCGGGCTTCAGAGAGAGTGGCGCAGCAGGAGTGCCTGCTTAGGAAGTCCTACAGACTAAGCTTCGGGGCAAACACGATTTAACGCTATATCGCTCAACCAGTCTTGTAAAGAAAGAAAAATGGCAGTTGTTAGAAGCGGAAGCGCGGAGATCTACTACGAGGTGCATGGCGAGGGGCCGCCTATCACCTTCAGTCACGGGGCGGGCGGCAACACCCTGGTCTGGTACAACCAGGTGCCGTACTTCGCCAAGAACCACACAGTGGTGACCTTCGACCACCGAGGCTGGGGTCGCTCCACCTGCGCGCCTGAGGACAAACACGCCAAGTTCTTCGCGGGTGACCTGAAGGCGGTGCTGGATGATGCAGGCATCGAGCGAACCGCGCTGGTATGCCAGTCCATGGGCGGATGGACGGCGATGCACTTCACGCTGGATAATCCAGGTCGGGTTTCGTGCCTTGTGCTGTCGGGCACGCCGGGAGGCATCTCCACACCCAAGGTCATCGAGGCCAGGGCTGCCAGGTCCCGCAGTCGCACCTCGAACCTTGACAGGACCATCCCCTGGAACGAGCCACACCTGGCTCTAGCGGCGGACGCTTTCGAGCGCGACCCCAGCATGGCATTCCTATACCGGATGCTGTCTGGCGTTAACCCACCCATCGGCGACACCGCCACTGGCGACATGGGAATTTCGTCGAGCCGACTGGGTAGCTACGACGTTCCAACGCTGATGATATCTGGTGGTGGCGACCGCATCTTCCCGCCGGCCATTCTGGAGGACGTGTCCAAGGTCATCCCTGGCGCGCAGCTTCACAGCATACCGCTAGCGGGCCACTCGCCTTACTTCGAAACGCCCGACGAGTTTAACCGAGTCGTAGGAGAGTTCGTGAGCAAGCACGGGAGTGAAAATGGCAGGAAATGAGAACTGCGCTTATCACTTCATCAATAACTTTCGGTGCTGCCATTATGGCGGGCGGGTTCTTCATCAAGGCAGCAGAAGATAATAACTTTCTGCCGTGGGTTGGAATGACTCTAATCCTTGCTGGATCAGGACTCCCGATCCTTGCCATTGTCATAGCTCTAATTGCACCAATGGTCACAGGAAACGGAGATAAGGTCGAACCAGCTATCATCATCTCTGCTCCTGGCAGTGACGATTCCTTAGAGAGAGTACTTAGAACACCAAGGCCGATTCAGCGCGAGGGCTCTTGGAGAGATTCCGGAGACCAGTAATATTCATCATACGGATAATTCGATATTGCGAAGCCAATAATAAAGCCCCACACCAGTTTATCGCTGGTGTGGGGCTTTATTTATAACTTCCTCGAAAAGCCGTTAGGAGTCAGGCACCTGAAAACTTATTATCTAAGCCTGAGGATGCCTTATTCCGTTAGCTATTTATCGGTAGCCGCTGCCGGAGCGCTGCTGGCTAAAGCAATCGCTGCAGTAAACGGGCCTGTCGCCTCGGGGAAGGAAGGGCACCTCGGTGTCCTTGCCGCACTGGGCGCAGACTGCGGGATGCATCTCGCGAGGGCCTGAATTGAATCCGCCTCCGGTGTTGCGTCGCGCTGCCCTGCATGATGGGCACCTCTTGGGTTCATTGGTATAGCCCTTGTCGGCATGATACTGCTGATCGTCAGCACTAAATACGAAGCTAGAGTTACACTCTACGCACGATAGGTCTCTATCTTGATAAGACAGTTAGGTCACCTCTTGTTAGGTAAATTGGACTACAGACGATCACCAGGAAGTTTGCCTTGCGGAGAACAATCACAGGGACAGTTGTGCAGAACTACAATCAGCATAACACGAGAATCGGTTTTTCGATAGGAAATAGCAACAGCGATTTCGAAATTGATAGGAAATCGACAGGGAACGCTAAATGGGCAATACGTATGCAGCGACCACAAGGTAAAAGGCGGCACTAGCCAGAACCACCATCAGATGGAAGACCTCATGAAAGCCAAAGACCCGGGGAGACGGGTTCGGCCAGCGAAACAGGTACATAACGGCTCCCAAAGAATATATCAGCCCGCCGACAAGAAGCAGAACGTTAGCCTCTATGGGCAAGGCCCTGGCAATCTGCATCGAAGGTATAAGGCCGACCCATCCTATAAGGACGTAAATGCTTACGCCCAACCAACGAGGCGCGCGCGCCACTACTATTTTCAAGATAATGCCAAAGCCAGCCACTCCCCACACCGCCGCCAAGATCGATATGCCCCATGCATTATCCAGTACTTTCAGTGCAAACGGAGTGTAAGTGCCTGCGATGAGAAAGAATATCATTGAGTGATCTACTCTTCTCAAGACGCCAAGGTGGCGAGAGTCCTGGGGTGCGAGATGATAAACGGCACTGGCAGTGTAGAGAAGGATGAGGCTGGTCCCGAATACGGCAGCCCCGATATAATCGCGAGTCGAGTCCGAGATGAGCATCAGCAGCAACAGGGCAAAAGGACTTACAGCAACGGCCACGGCATGCAGGTAGCCCCTCATCAGGGGACGTGTCGCTGAACCTATTCGAGCATCCAACTTACGAAGAGATCACGACTAGCGTACGCGCTGCACAACTCGACGAATGGCGTCCACCAACTCGTCGATCTCAGCCTCGGTGGTTAGAGCACTCAGTGCCCCGTGGCAAGCGGTCTGCAAAAGCACTCCCTCGTTCAGCAGCCCCGTGAAGACGGCCTTCATCATCGTGTGGTCGCTGTGCACAACGTCCCGATAGTCCATTATCTCGTCGGCGGTGAAATGAATGCCGAACATGGACCCGATGCCCGTCACCTGTGCCTCCACCTCAAGCTCGTCGAAGACGGCTCGTAGCTTCTGGCGCAGCATCTCGCCCAATGCGTTCATGCCATCGAAGACCTCAGCCGTCAGGTGATTCATAACCACCTCACCCGCCATCATGGTCATAGGGTTAGCGTTGAAGGTGCCGGCGTGAGCAATCGCTCCGGGCTGTGTAGGGTCGAACTGGTCCATGATGTCCCGTCTTCCGCCGAATGCGCCCACCGCCATGCCGCCACCTATGATCTTGCCGAAGGTCGTCATGTCCGGAATAACGCCGAACGCCTCTTGCGCACCACCTGCGGCCAACCGGAAGCTCTGCACCTCATCGAAGATCAGCACCATGTCCAGCTCCTCGGTGATCTTACGCATGCCCTTGAGGTAATCCAGGTTGGCGGGCAGGTAGCCGAAGTGCGACACGATAGGCTCCATGATAACGCAGCCAATCTCGTCCTTGTTTTCTCTGAGGACCCGCTCGCTGGTTTCAAGATCGTTGAAGGGCAGCACGAACACGTCTTCTGCGACGCTGGGTGGCTGACCTGAATACTCGGGTATAGGCGTCGTCTCGTTTGGGTCCAGCTTGTCGGCGGGAGGGTACACGCTGACGGATACGTATTCGTGAGCGCCGTGGTAGCCGCCTTCGATCTTGGCGATCTTGTGCCGACCCGTGTAGGCCCTGGCGGCACGGATGGCCATCATGGTGCCCTCCGTGCCCGAGTTCGTAAAGCGAATAGTGTCCACCGATGGCACTCTGTCGCACAGGATTTTCGCCAGCCGAATCTGCGCCTCGGTGGGACCGCTAAAGGCCGTGCCCCTAGCTGCCTGCTCCTGCAACACGCTCACAATATCCGGATGGGCATGGCCCAATACCAGGCTGGTGGCGTTGATCATAAAGTCCAGGTAGCGGTTGCCATCCACATCGTAAACGTGCAGGCCCTCACCGTGATCGACGAAGGTAGGGTAGGGCGCGAAAAAAGCGGTGCCCCTGGAGCTACCTCCGGGCAGATACTCCGACGCCTCCTCTTGAAGCCGCTTGGATTTCGGCGTATTGGCTACGAACCTTTCGGTTTCAAGGCGCAGGCTTTCGATGGTCATCAGCGGTTCCTTTTATTCTGAATTTGGAGCTTGGCGGCAGATTAGCCTCGTCCCACGTAGGGCATCTGCGTGGCCATGATGGTCATAGTCAGCACGTTGGTGTCCAGCGGCAAGCTGGCGATATGTACGACGGCGTCCGCCACATGCTGAACGTCGAACGTTGGCTCGATCATCATCTCGCCACTGGGCTGCATAACGCCTGTGCCCATCCTGGCAGTCATGGGCGTTGCGGCGTTGCCGATGTCGATCTGGCTGCAGCAGATGTTGTACTTGCGGCCATCCAGCGCCGTGCACTTGGTCAGTCCTTCAACCCCATGCTTTGTTGCAGTGTATGGTGAGGAGTTAGGTCGCGGTGTGTGCGCAGAAATAGAGCCGTTATTGATAATCCGACCACCAATAGGGTCCTGGTGTTTCATAATGCGCATGGCCTGTTGTGTGCACAGGAAGGTGCCATGAAGGTTGGCGCGGACCACGTTGTTCCATTGCTCGAAGGTCAGGTCCTCCATGGGGATGGCTGGCGCACCGGAACCGGCGTTGTTAAACAGAAGGTCCAGCCGACCGCCAAAGGCCTCTTGCGCCTTTGCAAAGAGCGCTGCTACCGAGTCAGGGTCACCAACGTCAGTGGAGACTGCCACCATTCGTGAGCCATCATCGCCAGCTTCCGTAATGGTCTCCTGCAAGGGCTCGGTCCTGCGACCGGCCAATGCTACCGAATATCCAGCCTCATACAGAGACAGCGCACTGCTTTTGCCTACACCGCTGCCTGCTCCTGTAACAATTGCTACCTTCCCGTTACTTGCCATTTTTTGTCCTTTCGGTTAATTCTTTTTTGAGTGCAGCCAAGCGTTTGCCTGTCGTTCGCGCTCCGGCCGCACAAAGTAGTATGCCTATCATCATCCAAAATTAAGTGGCGGTGAAGCCTCCATCGATGACCAGTTCGCTGCCCGTCATGTATGACGACTCGTCTGAAGCCAGGAACAGCACGCCGTAAGCTACATCGTCGATAGTGCCCATGCGTCCAATCGGTATCTCTAACATCCGGTTCTCTTTCATCTCCTGGTCAGGAAACACCTGGTCCAGCATCTGGGTGCCGATTGGCCCAGGGTGAACAGAGTTAGCGCGAATGCCTTCTTGAGCGTACTGGATGGCTGTGGTCTTCGTCAGCAAACGCACTGCGCCCTTGGATGCGTTGTAAGCGGTGGACTGCTTACTGCCTATGATGCCTGCGACGGAGGAGATGTTGACGATGGAACCGCCTCCGCTGGCCCTCATGGCAGGGATGGCGAACTTGGTTCCCAGGAACACACCCTTGGCATTCACGTCCAGAACGGTGTCCCATTCCAGTTCAGTGGTGTCTTCTACCAGGCCACGCCGGTAGATGCCCGCGTTGTTTACCAGGATGTCCAGCCTGCCGTACCTGGCAACCACATCGGTGATCACCCTGCTCCAAGCGTTCTCGCTGGTGACATCCAAATTTACAAAAAAAGCGTCTCCGGCAGCATTTGATATCTCGGCCTCTAGGCTGTTGCCTTCGTCCTGCAACACGTCGGCAATGGCGACTTTGGCGCCCTCTTTTACAAAAAGACGGGCCTCTACCGCGCCCATGCCTCTTGCGCCTCCGCTGATGAGCGCAACCTTGCCTTCAAGTCTCATGTCGTTGCCCCTTGAAAGGGTGGTTCGGGGCTGAATTATACATGAGGCATGACGGTAAGGCGAACCTACTGGATCGTCAGACCTGCGACGCCTGACGATCCAGTAGGCCCCGGGCGAACTCCACCACGCGGTAAACGTCGTCGAAGTTGGAGGCCAAGCCGAGGGATATTCGAACAGCGCCGGCACTCTTACCACCAATGCGCTCAAGGATGGTCTGGAACTGCTCGAAGGTCATGCGGTCCCTGTTCTTGAAGCCCTCCTCCATCTCTTCCTTAGTGAGGCCGTGGGCGACCTCGCCAGCACCAGGATTGCAGAAGCAACCGGAGCGGAGACAGATGCGAGCGTCGCTGGCCAGCTCCTCAATGCGACTATGGTTAATGAGGATCTCGTCGGAATCGTAGAAGTTCGCAGTTATCGTAGCGCCGCGCATGTACGTCGTGGTTGGGCCAAATACTTGGACCAGAGATGCACCGTTAGAGTGTCGCAGTTCCAGGAGCTGGTCAAGCAGCCAGCCGGTGAGCGAGGTTACTCTGTCGGAGATTGCGCCTATGCCCACATCCTCCAAATGCCTCAGGCCTATCTCGATGGCGGGCAGGCTAAGGTAGTTGACGGTGCCATCTTCAAAGGCCTCCACGCCCTCGGCGAGGAAGTGGCTGTCCGCCTGCACAGATGCGATGGTGATGGTGCCGCCAGCAAACCAGGGACGAGTCAGCCGTTTCAGCGCGTCCTTGCGGGCGATGAGGCAGCCGACGCCAGTGGGATACCCAAACATCTTGTAGAAGGACAGAGGCACAAAGTCCGGCTTGACCTCGGAAAGGTCCAGGCGATTGGTTGGCACGTAGGCAGCGCAATCCACCATTACGTCCCAGCCCTTGTCATGCGCCTTCTTGATCCAGTCCAGCGGATGCTTCACTCCCGAAAAGTTGGACTGGGCAGGATAGGCGAAGAGCTTGGGGCCAGAGGCGGTTACGGCCAGTGCCTCGTCCAGACGGTCCTCGTCTACACGAAGGTCGGGCGGCACCACGGGAAGGTATGTGACCTCCGCGCCTTTTGTGCGGGCGTACTCTCGAATACCATTCACAGAGTTGTGGTTATCGAAGGTGAGTAAGTAACGTCCGTCAGGTTGAAAGGGGTATGCCTCTCCAACCAGCTTGAGCGCGCCAGTGGCATTGGAGGTGAATATAGCAACGTACTCATCCGGCGATGCCTTGAAGTACTTCAGGACGTATGCATGGGCGCTCTCCACAAGACGGGTGGTAGCCTCCGACGAGGGGTTGGCTGAGTGGGGATTGCCAAAGACTCCATTTCGCAGCATGTCCATGTGGTCACGAATCTGGGAGTCGGCATAAAGCCCGCCGCCGGTGTAGTCGACGTAAACCAGACCCTGAGAATCCAGGCGGTTGTACTCGGTCAGACGCAGCTCATCCAGTGATCTGGTCAGAATATAGTCGGGATATTTTTCGAGGAACTTTTGTATAGGTGTATTCATATCTCCCAGCTGTGACATTGGATATCTCCATTTATGGCCGGGCCAGTTTGCGGCACATCACAGGCCCGTGTCGATTGGCGAAGTGGGAATCTCCCCTGCGATTATCGAAGGAAGGAGTTCGCTTAGGCGCAGAGGCGCGAATATCTCCTCGTCTTTCGCCTTAATGATCTCTGGCAGGCTCCACCAACGTGGTTCCTGAAGAAATTTCGCTTCATTCTCATCCAGGTTAGCATGAGAGACTACGAAATCATCGGTGCGTACAACGAAGAAGCGTTCCAGAGAGTCTACCCACTTTTCATCCCATAACATCACGTGGCGTCGAGTCCAGATGAGCGGGCCCAGTTGGACGGCGGTCAATCCGGTCTCCTCCCACAGCTCCCGAACAGCAGCAGCTTCGTAAGTCTCGCCGTCGTTAAGGCTTCCGCCAGGGGTCAACCAGACGTCAGGATTATCGTCGCCTGGAACACTACAGCGAAACAGCAACATCCTGTCTGCAGAATCAAGAAGAACGATTCGCGCAGATGGCCGAGGAATGGGGTTGTCTCTAGTGGAACCCGGCTCGCTCGCCATTACGCCGCTAACGAAGCTTTACGCCTGCCTCTTTTTCAGTGCAGCCAGCACCTCGTTGAGACTGCCCGAACGGAAGCCCTGCAGGTCCAACGTGACATAAGAGTAGCCTATCTCCTTGAACTTTTTTACGACCTGCTCACGAGTTTCTTCGTCACTCAAAGCCAGAAAGTCTTGAGGCTCAACTTCGATGCGGGCGACGGTGTCGTGGTGACGCACACGAAGCTGCCTGATGCCAAGGCCATGAAGGTATTCTTCTGCCTTTGCTATTTGCGTCAGGGCCTCGACAGTGACCATGTTGCCGTAGGGTATGCGCGAGGATAGGCATGCCTGAGCGGGCTTGTCCCACGTAGGCAACCCCATGCCCTTAGACAGCTCACGAATCTCTGCCTTGGTCAGATCGGCATCTACCAGAGGACTGCGAACACCGTACTGCTTGGCCGCATTGAGGCC
>CAUZQF010000051.1:0-11014 GCA_963581905.1 Dehalococcoidia bacterium | reverse complement strand
TAAGCCGTTATTTACTTATATTTGTTTGCCAGCAGGGAGAGATTCCCACGCCCAACTCGAACAGTGAATTCAAATCGGGAACATCGGAGATAGAATCCCAGCATCCGCGCGATCCGAAAACGGGTAAACGTCCGTTCGTACAGGCTCGTATACGACCCCTCGCACAGTCTGGCCGACAAGCGGAATAAGTATATCAGACCTGGTTTTTTTGAACAATGGCCAGCCCGGTCAAGTGCATTATGCCGTAATCAAGCCGGTAACCAGCATTCTGGACGTCTGAACTTCAGCGAAACAAGTGTTAAATATGTCGCCTTTTGTTTTAGTGCGTCCGGCGAAAACTTAAAATCAGTCACCAACCTCAGGGGAGGTCCCGCTAACGCCCTCAGTGACTAGGTCGGCGACATCAGCTTCCGGCATTCCCAATAGCTCCCCGAATATGCGGCTATTGTGCTCTCCCAACATAGGGGCAGGCCAACGCACCTTGCCTGGTGTCTTCGACATTTTCCAGGACATACCCGGCATGAAGTACGGGCCGCACGCCGGATGATCGACGAACTCCAGCACGCCTCGGTCCTGCACATGGGGGTCGTTAAATATTCCCCCGCCCTTTAAGACAGGCGTGGCCGCAACGCCCCTGCTTTGCAAATCATTCATTACCTCAGTGGAATCCTTGTCCTGTGTCCACTCTGAGATGGCCTCGTCGATTTCGTCATGATGTTTGTGCCTGCCCAGGATGTCCATGAACCGGGAGTCATCTGCCAGCTCAGGCTTCCCCATGACGCTGCATAACGACTGCCATTCGGCGTCCGAACTTACCGCTATCGTCACCCATTCGTCATCTCCAGCACAGCCATAAACGCCATGCGGAGCGTAAACCGGGTGCCGGTTGCCTCGATTGCCTGGGTTGTTGCCACTCATCTGAAAGCCCAGCAGGTGCTCACCTATCGTCATGATGGAAGACTCCAGCTGTGACAGGTCGATGAACATACCCTGGCCGGTGCGTCGCCTACGATAGAGCGCAGACATCACAGCGCTAGCCGCGTGGGCGCCGCTAATAGGGTCGCCGAAATTAACACCGGACTTCACTGGGGATGGGTCGTCCATGTATCCGTTCATGGAAGCAATGCCGCCCAGTTGTTCCTGTCCGATGCCATACTGAATGAAATCCTTCCAGGGCCCCGTGTTCCCAAAGGCTGGCATAGACACCATTATCAGGTCTGGCCGAATCTTTCTGAGCACCTCATAACCAAGGCCACGACGCTCCATCAGGCCTGCCCTGAAGTTCTCGATAACAACGTCACTTATGCTGACCAGCTCCTCCAGAAGAGCCTTGCCTTTGGCGTGTCGCATCTCCGCAGTGACGCCATATTTGCTCATGTGCAGTGTGTTGAACCAGCCGCTACGATTCCAGTAGTCTTCGCCTCTTTCGCCATCGGGCAAATTGCCAGAACCCAGTATGATGCGATGTGGGTCCCAAGCCTTGGTAGACTCCACTTTGATGACTTCTGCACCCATGTCAGCCAGTAGCTTTGTGGCGTGCGGGCCGGCCCAAATACGGGAGAAATCCAGGACTCTTATGCCCTCAAGGGCCATGGAATTGTCGGAGGAAATAGGCTTCACCGCAATATTGGAATTAAGCGAAACGCATTATAGGCCATTCCGCATGCCTTGTCATAAAAGCTGAATATTGGAGTCGAATAGTACGTGCCGCAATGCGTCTTGCTTACGAATGCCACTGTTGCAGGTCAACTGTCATCAATAAGTTGGTTTTAGCAGGTTCGGAACAGTAGCTAAGTCAGAATTACCCCATGCCAACTGATATTCGAACGGCCTTAGAGGAAGACTAGTCTGCTGAAGCGCCTGCCTCAACAAGCTTGCCTGTGACCAGGTAAACCACCCGCTCGGCAATGTTCGTGGTGCGATCGGCGATGCGTTCCAGGTCGTGCGCAACCCAAAGCAGGTGCGTGGCCCGCTTTACGGCATCCGAATCAGCCATCATGTATGTCAGCAACTCCTGGAAGACCTGCTCATATAGGTCATCGATCTCGTCGTCCTGGTTCATGATGACCATCGAGGCAACGACATCACGATTAACCAGAGCGTCCAAGCTGCGGCGAAGCATGTCTCTGGACTTCTCAGCCATCAGAGGTATGTCGATCAGGGGTTTTAGGGGAGGCTCTGTGCCCATCATGAGGCTGATCTTGGCGATACCCTCGGCATAGTCACCTATGCGCTCTAGCTCACCCGTAACGTGTAGAACTGTAATCAGAATTCGGAGATCGCCAGCCAAAGGCTGCTGTGTGGCAATCAGATCAATACAGCGTTCCTCGATTTCGAAACGCTTAAGGTCGATGATGTCATCCTCGTCGATGACCTCTTGAGCAACCTCAGCATTACGGCTCTTTAGCGCGTCCACGGACTTGGCAATGGCCTTCTCGACCATGCTTCCCTGGAGCAGCAACTCATCTTGCAGCATCCTTAGGTCTCTGTCGAAGTCTGTTCTTGGCATGATGAGTACTCCTAATCTTGAAGCCGGAACAAGTAGTAATGTGCCTGAGGTTAGCTGAACCTACCGGTTATATAGGCTTCAGTCCGTTCGTCGCTGGGGTTGGTGAAAATTTGTCCGGTTGAATCGAATTCTACCAGATAACCGGCGCGTTCGCTGTCGACCATGAGGAAAGCCGTTTCGTCGGAAACCCGGGCAGCCTGCTGCATGTTGTGCGTGACTATTAGTATGGTGTAATCGCTGCTAAGTTCTCGTATCAACTCCTCGATGGCCAGTGTGCCGATAGGGTCCAAAGCCGAAGCTGGTTCGTCCATGAGAATGACCTCGGGCTGCACCGCCAGCGCTCGGGCGATACACAGCCTCTGCTGCTGGCCTCCGGACAGTGTCAGGGCGCTGCGACCGAGGCGGTCCTTGACCTCCTCCCACAGTGCCGCCTGCTTCAGTGATCTCTCCACCGCCTCATCCATGTCCCCGGTGTAGCCGTTAATGCGAAGGCCGAATGCAACATTCGCATAGATGGATTTGGGAAAGGGGTTAGGCCGCTGGAACACCATCCCAATGCGAGATCGAATCTCCGTCGGGTTCACATCAGGCGAGTAGAGGTTGTACCCGTCGAACATGATCTCGCCCTCAATGCGAGCGTCCTGCACCAGATCGTTCATGCGGTTAAAGCACCTCAGCAGCGTGCTCTTGCCGCAGCCGGAAGGGCCAATAAAGGCCGTGATTCCGTACCGCTTGATGTCCAGTTTTACGTCCTTGAGCGCCAGAAAGTCCCCGTAGTGTACGTAAAGGTCTTTCGTGCTTAGCACAACGTCTGATTTGCTGTTAGTCATCGGCCTTCACCTGATAGCGATCTCTAAGTAGTATTGCCCCAGCGTTCATACTAAGAAGTATTACAAGCAACACGATGATGCCCGCCGCCGCAAGCCCGCGGAACTCATCTTGAGGGCGCGACACCCAGTTGAATATCTGGAGCGGCAACGCTGTGTACCCGTCCAGGGGACTCGTGGGAATAAACGTCACGTAAACCAATGCGCCAATGGCAATGATAGGAGCCGCTTCGCCTATTGCGCGGGACATGGCTAGTATGGTGCCCGTCAAGATGCCAGGAATCGCCGACGGTAGCACCACTCCGCGAATGACCTGCCACTTGTCCGCTCCCAGCGCAAATGCAGCCTGCCGATGGCTATTTGGCACAGTGCGAATCGCCTCTCGGGAAGCCAGAATGACGATGGGTAGCACCAGAAGGGCCAGCGTCATAGCAGCCGCCAACAGGGTCCGCCCGAAGCCAGTGAATCTCATGTATACGTCGACTCCGAGGATTTCGAAGTCCACTAGGACCGCCAGTCCAAAAAACTGAACGAATACAGCCAGACCCAGCAGCCCATAAACTATGGACGGCACTCCGGCCAGATTGGAAAGATTGATCTCGATGATGTTCGTGATCCAATTTCGAGGAGCGTACTCCTCCAGGTAGATGGCAGCTCCTACGCCAATGGGCACAGTCAGGGCAGCAGTTAGAACCATCAGCCAGATGGTGCCAGCCAGCGCCGACAGCAGCCCGGCCTCCTCCGCATGCCTTGACGGGTAATCTGAAAGGAAGTGCCAGCTAAGCCAAGGAACGCCTTGAACAAGTATCTGTGCCAGCAAAACGACCAGCCCTATAATGCCCACAAGCACGGCCGAAAGAAAGACAAAGTACAGGACCTTGCCTATGGCTTCTCTGAAAGCCAACCTCTGGTTAAACTGCGAAGTAGTCTGCATTACGCCGCCCCACTTTGCTCAGCTATAGCAATTACGCCTCGCCAACAATTCAAAAAAATCAATAGGTCTGCCTCCAGCGCCGTACCACCCAGAAACCCAACAGGTTCATTGCCAGGGTCATAAGGAAGAGCAGAGAGCCTACAGCGAATATGGTGTCGAACTCCAGCGACTCGTGAGGAACCTCACCCAAACTCAACTGAACTATGAACGCCGTCATGGTCTGGATGCTCTCTAGAGGATTGGCTGTGAGCTTGGGTGTGGCGCCAGCGGCTATGGTGACTAACATTGTCTCGCCAATTGCCCTGGAGATGGCCAGAATGAACGAGGCAACGATGCCGGACAGCGCCGCGGGAACCACAACTCGCAAGCTGACCTCAAAGCGAGTCGCACCAAGGGCAAAAGCAGCGTTTCTCAGAGAGCGAGGTACCGCCACCATGGCGTCTTCGCTCAGCGATGAGACCATGGGAATGATCATGATTCCCATCACTAAGCCCGCACTCAGCGCGTTGAAGACCAGCATGTCAGGAAAGATTCCCTTCAGGATCGGCGTCACAAAGGTTAAGGCGAAATACCCGTAGACAACTGTGGGAACGCCGGCCAGTACCTCCAGCGTCGGCTTGACGATACGCCTCACCTTTCCAGGGGCGTACTCTGCAAGGAAAATCGCCGTGGACAGGCCTGTGGGAAGCGCTACCGCCGCCGCGATGCCCGCCACCAGCAGGGTGCCGGCCACAAGAGGGAGCACACCAAAAGCCTGGGGCTTCAAGATGGGAGTCCAGCGCGTGCCAGTCAGGAAATCCCAAATGGAGACTTCAAAGAAAAAGCTCGCTGCCTGGGAAAAAAGGCTAAATACTATGCCGACTGTAGTAAGGACAGAAATTAAGGCGCAACCAAATAGGACCCACTTGATTACCTTGGATTCTATGGCTGCGCTACGCCTGCGCCTGAAGACTGTGGGGGCCTGATTAGTGTTCTGAATGCTTTCCATCCTCAAACGGCCGATATCCAGATTGGGGTCAAGAACTCATTACCTCTTCAGAGGGCCTACTGCAACAGTGCTTTGTTTCCCAGATAAACTTCTCGGGGCAACGCGACGTAGCCTACTTCCACAGCCAACTCGCCGCCGTTTCCCATATAGAACTCCAGAAATCCTTTGACCTCAGGCCTCGTCAATCTGGCCTTGTTAACGTATATCAGTAGGGACCGGGCCAGAGGCTGGTAGGATCCGTCTTGTATCGTCGTTTCGGATGGCAATACGCAGCCATCCCCTCCGTCCACCGACACCAACTTCAGGTTGTCCTTATTTTCCGCGTAATAGGCGTATCCGAGGTAACCCAACGCATTGCGGTCGCCACCAATGCCCTGTACCAAGACGTTATCGTCTTCGCTAGCCGTATAATCCGGACGACTGGCCTGTGCCTCTTCCACGATCACCTCAGTAAAGTAATCAAAGGTGCCGGAGTCCGTCCCCGGACCGTAAAGCCTAAGCTCCGTATCCGGCCACACAGGATTAACGTCATTCCAGGAATCTACAGAGCTGGACGGTTCCCAAATATCCTTTAGTTGCTGCACCGTGAGGCAGTCAACAAACTCGTTCTCGGGATTGACCATTACGGAGAGTCCATCGATGGCGATCTCTAATTCAAGGTACTCAACGCCGTTGGCCGTCGCCGTTTCTGCTTCCGAATCTTTAATTGGCCTCGACGCGTTATTAATGTCCGTCTCGCCCGCAATAAACCGCTTGAATCCGCCACCCGTGCCCGAGACGCCGACGTTAACCTTCACATCCGGGAACGTCTTGCGAAACTCCTCAGCAACGGCCTCCGTTATGGGAAACACGGTGCTGGAGCCATCCACCTCTATATCGCCGCCTACATCAGTGGCAGATGCCCTGGCGGGAATCTCACTGGCCGGGCCAATGCATGCTATGCCGAACACCAGAACTACCAAGGGAAGTGCTACCAGCGCAGTTCGGGTCGAAATCTTATCTAGCAGACCAAGCAGAACAGAGGGCATAAATGTCGCAACCATAACTACCTTGGAGTGTAAACGCCATTGATTAATACCCTTTGAACACAATGTTAACGTCAGGTTAACAAAGGCTACAAGAGGAGTTAACTGCGTATTTAGCAAAGCAACGGCCGCACATATACATGAGCTTATACGGGCCGTGGGGACGAGGTTAGATAGAGGGTGAATTTGGAGAGAAAATATTACCTTTGAGGAATGGTGAACTCGAAGGTACTGCCCACGCCCTCTTCGCTCTCGACGCTGACGTCGCCTCCGTGGGCCTGCACAATATGCTTAACGATGGCCAAACCAAGGCCTGTGCCGTCGTCTCTTCTCGAGCGTTCGACCTTGTAGAACCTCTCGAAGACGTGAGCCAGATGCTCTCGTGGCATGCCCACGCCTGTATCGATGACCTTCACCCTTTGGAACTGGTCCTCATCCGAAACAGATACGGTAATCTGACCCTCAGATGTGTACCTGATGGCATTTTCGATAAGATTTACCAGCACCTGCCTGAGCCTTCCGGTTTCACCCGTTACTGTGGACAGCGTCTCTGGGATTTCCGAAACCAGGACCAAGTTCTTATCGGCAACTGAACGCTGGAAATCCTCAACAACCTCTTCGACCAGAGGACCCAGGTGAACAGGAACCAGGTGCATCGGAACGTACCCGCTCTCAAGGTGGGAGAGCTCTAGAAGGTCATTCACGATACCGTTCATCCGGTCCACATCGCGGTTTATTCGCCGCAGGAAGTCCATGGCTACGCTTCGTTCGTCGATAGCGCCATCCTCAATGGTCTCTACCATCGCCTTGATGGACGCCAAAGGGTTGCGAAGCTCGTGCGAGACATTGCTCACGAACTCCTTCCTCGTAGTTTCAACCTGCATCATGCGAGTGAGGTCGTGGAGCGTCAAAAGCACACTGGCAGCATCCGCCGATCCATCAAGTTCGCCAAGAGGAGTTGCAATAGCGCTGAGAAAGGCCCGGCTGGGGAGCAGTTCAACCTCGATCTGCCAAATCTGGCCCGTTTCTAGCGACTGCTGGACCGCCTGTTGAATCTCGTGGTCCCTGACCACCTCCACCAGACGGTTACCGACGGCGTCCTCAGCTCTCACGTCGAGAAGTCGTTCTGCAGCCCGGTTGATGAGGCTGACCTCGCTACCAGCTTCCAGCACGACCACTCCATCTGCCATAGTATCCAACACGGCTGTCAGCTTATTTCGTTCGCTGGATAGGTCGCCTACGACGCTACGAATCGTGCTAGCCATTCCGTTAAAGGCATCTGCCAATTCCCTTGTCTCATCGTCGGTTGAAGTCGCCTGAACTCGCTGTTCCAGGTCTCCTTCAGCCAGCCTCCTCGCGCCCTCCGCAACCAGCTGCACGGAACGGGACGTCCGTCGAAATAGAAGGTAGCCCAGCCCTACCGAAAGCACCGCGACTATCAGTGCAGAAAGGCCGATGGTGGAGATGATCTGGCTAAGGTTGGACTCCAATTGTGAAGTGGGCACGCCTACCCGGGCAACCCCCACGATCTCCCCTTGAACTTGAATGGCTATGGCCTGATACATGACGTCACCCCCATACGAAGGGTCAACACGTCGATCAGCGCCAGCGCCTGTGGCTAGCGCCTGCCTGATCTCCTCACGGTTTCGAAGATTCCGATCAACCTCTGCTTGAACGGCAGTATCCACCAGCACCAGGCCGTCGACATCCACGATCGTCACCCGGGCGTCAATGATCCTAGCCATCTCATCTATCTCTTTTTGCAGCCCATCGACATCTATCTCAGCCAGGAAGAAATCAGACGACGACACTACTACTAGCCCAATTTCTTCTTGAAGCCTTCCATTCAGATCAGCCAAAAAGGCGTCGCGAATGAAATTTACGAGATAGATGCTAACCACACCCATAGTGACAAAAATCAGAGCCGTGTAGGCAAGAGAGATGCGCCAATGTAAAGAACGAGGTAGTCTCATCCGTCGAACCTGTAACCGACTCCGCGCACCGTGACGATCCGTTCAGGCTTGCTCGGATTCTTCTCGATCTTCTCTCGAAGCCAGCGAACGTGTACGTCTACTGTGCGGCGATCGCCATAGTAATCTTGACTCCAAAGCTGCTGAAGGAGTTGGTCTCGGCTGAACACCCTGCCTGAATTCTTGACCAGCAAAGCCAGAAGGTCATACTCTCGGGGCTTCATGTCGACAGTCGTGCCATCTCGGCGAACTATGTGGCTGGCCAGGTCCATTTCCAGATCGCCTGCCACAAGGACATCACCGTCAGGCAAACCCAACTGTGACTTAGAAGATAGCTTCCCCCGCCTGATCATGTTGCGAACTCTGACCATGAACTCCCGCATGCTGAAGGGCTTCGTAACGTAGTCGTCTGCGCCTAGCTCCAGGCCCACTACGCGATCAACCTCTTCGCCACGAGCGGTCAGCATTATTATGGGAACGTCCATTTCACCCCGAAGTATCTTGCATATTTCGAAACCGTCCATCTTGGGAAGCATTACATCCAAAATGACCAGGTCGGGCTTGCTGCTCCGAGCGAGATTCAGCCCATCTTCACCGTCAGACGCAGTGTAAACAACGTAGCCGTCGCGCTCCAAATTATAGCGCAGAGCCTCCAGGATGTTCTCCTCGTCCTCTACAACCAGAACCGTCCCGTCCGACATGCATCCCCTTACTAGATCACCAGGTCAAATGTTAGGCGCTAGAACCACTAACCCTAAACAGCCTTTCCTCAAGACGAAGGCCGTCGTCAATGTGCAAATCAAGTCCATCCACAACAGCCGTTTTTGCAGACGACAAGACGATAGGATCGCGAGAGGCCAGCTCCAGCGCCAGAGAATTCGCTGTGGCCATCAAGTTTTCTTTGGCTACTACCTGATGCACCAGTCCCACTTGTACCGCCTCCTCCGATGCCACCTTCCGATTAGTCAGGATGAGATCAAGAGCAACCGCAGCGCCTACCACGCGAGACAGCGTCTGAGTACCACCCGCCGCCGGCACCATGGCCAAAGCCACCTCCGGCATGCTGAACACAGCGTCATCTGACGCGATTCGCACGTCGCACAGGCATGCCATCTCCACTCCGGAGCCAATGACGTGCCCATGCAGCGCGGCAATCATAGGCTTGCGAATGCTCAGGAACAGGCCCCATATGTCGCGCTCCCAGCGCACCTGGCGGGCTATGGCCAACGACGGTGCAGTTCCGAACTCCGTCAGATCAGCGCCCACACAAAAGCCACGTTCGCCTGAGCCGCTAAGGACTATTGTCCTAACATCGGTATCGTCTTTCGCGGAAGAAAGCGATTCGAATAGATCGTCTCGCATTTGAATATTATATGCGTTGATAACGCGGGGCCTATTTAGCACAACATGCGCAATGTGATCTTGTTTTGAGTAGAGGACTGTTGGATCAGTCACATTACTTCCCGCTGTAATCAGGACCCCGGCGCTGCAAGAAGGACTGGATACCCTCTTGGCGGTCCGTCGTCGTCTGAAGAAGAAGGTTCAGGTCAGCCTCCAAATGCAGTCCCTGCTCCAGAGTCATGTCCATCCCTTTAAGAACAGCCTCCTTGAGGTAGCCTACCGCGATAGGCCCGTGAGCCGCTATGATCCGCGCTAAGTCCGTCGCAGATTCCAAAACGTCCTCGGCCTTCGCAAGTCTGTTAACGAGGCCAATAGCCAGGGCCTCTTCTGCATCAACAGTTCGAGAGGTCATGATCATTTCCAAGGCGATACCCCGACCCACCAACCTGGGCAGGCGTTGCGTTCCTCCGTCCCATGGCGTTAGGCCAGCTCGCACCTGGGTCAGCCCGAAATGTGAGCCCTCTGATGCCACCCGGATATCGCAAGCCAAAGCCAACTCAAGGCCCTGGTCCATGGCATCCCCGTTGATGGCCGCAATGACCGGTTTACTCGGGCTGGCGACGCTGCTGGCCACCCTGAAAAGCGCCAAGGCGTCTGGAGAGATCGCAGGGCCTGAACCTTCAGCGGTCTCCGTTCCGAGGCAAAAGTGGGGGCCTTCACCAGTCAGCACGACAACTCGCACGTCATCATTTTGCGAAACTTCATTGACGGCGTCCGTGAGCGCAAACGCTAATGACTCATCCACAGCGTTGCCAGACGACGGCCGGTTCAATGTGATAGTCGCAACGTGCTCATCAAGGGACAGGCGGACTACATCTAATGCCAAAAGCTTTTCACCTCACCTTAGTTTGAGCTCATTAACGGCCAAAACAGGGATAATCATAAAAGCAGACGCCGTTACTGGCATCAGCTCAATAGCGGCAAAAGTTGATCAGGGGTGTCAATCAGATGGTCAGGTCCCACCTCCACCAGCATATCTGGCGCTAGCGTTCCCCACGTAGCGCCTATCGAGACCGTTCCAGCGCGTTTGGCGGTGGTAATGTCGATGTGACTGTCGCCCACCATCACGGCGTCACCTGGCTCCAGTCCCAACTTATTTAACGCAAACAGAATTGGTGCAGGTGCTGGCTTCGGCTCTTCGGGGTCTTCCCAGCCCACGATTACGTCGAAGGTGCTCATCAGGTCCATGCGCTGAAGCTCTACCTCAACCCCAAAAGGACCAGCTGCATTGTAGAGAAGCCTGGGCTTGGATGTCACGATACCCAGCTTGAAACCCTGCGACCTCAACGTATCTAGCATATCGCTTACACCAGGGAATAGCTTCACATGAGTTGGAGACAACCGCCAATACTCGGTGGTG
>CAUZQF010000050.1:0-11095 GCA_963581905.1 Dehalococcoidia bacterium | reverse complement strand
TCCGTCTGTTATAAGCATGATGGAGTCGCCTAGGCCAGCGCCCATTACGGCGCCAGTGACCGAGAGCATCTCCTGCATGCCGGGGCCGCCCTTGGGCCCTTCGTAGCGAATTATCAGCACGTCGCCGGCCTTGATGTCGCCGTTGATAACTGCATTAAAGGCCGGTCGCTCGCCATCGTACACTCGGGCTGGGCCTTCGTGCGTAACGTGCTTGGTTCCGGAGACCTTGATGACAGCACCCTCTGGGGCAAGGTTGCCCTTCAGGATTACCAGGCCACCGGTGGCGCTGCGTGGCGATGCCACAGGGTATATGACTCGGCTGTCAGGTTGGCCACTAAACTCGGTCAGGTTCTCGGCGATGGTCTTGCCTGTAACAGTCAGGCAATCGCCATGCAGGAGACCTGCTTCAAGAAGCTGGTTCATTATCACAGGGACGCCGCCAGCCTTGTCCACGTCGGACATAACAAACCTGCCCGCCGGCCTGAGGTCGGTGAGGTATGGGGTGCGGTTGCCTATCGTGGTGAAGTCGTCCATCGTCAGAGGCACTTTGGCTTCATGGGCTATGGCCAGCAGGTGCAGCACCGCGTTGGTAGAGCCGCCCATGGCCATGACTACTGTGATGGCGTTCTCGAAGGCCTCGCGAGTCATGATGTCCCGAGGGTTGATGCCCTTCTCCAGCAGGCCGTACACAATCTGACCAGCCTTTATTGCCATGTCTTCGTTTCGCGGGTCGACAGCCGGAATGGACGCCGCGCCGGGAATGGACATGCCCATGGCCTCGATGGCCGATGACATTGTGTTGGCGGTGAACATGCCTGAGCATGCGCCTTCGCCGGGGCAGGCCACTCGCTCCATTGCGATCAGGTCCTCAAAGGTCAGGTTGCCTCTGGAGTAGGCCCCACAGGCCTCGAACATGTCCTGAATGTTAATGTCTTTGCCCTGGAAGTTGCCCGGCAGTATGGCCCCGCCGTAGAAGAAGAGGGACGGTACGTTCAGACGTGCGATGGCCATCATTGCGCCTGGCATGTTCTTGTCGCAGGCTGCCACAACTATTAGGCCGTCCATACTTTCGCCAAAGGTAACAGTCTCTATGGAGTCGGCGATGACCTCGCGGCTCACCAGGGACGCCTTCATGCCCTCGGTGCCCATGGAGATGCCGTCGCTGATGGTGATGGTGCCGAAGAGAAAGGGGACGCTGTTTGCCTCCCGAACTCCCTGCTTGACCTTCTGGGCCAGCCTGTCCAGGTGTACGTTGCAAGGGGTGACGTCGCTGGCCAGGTTCGCCACTGCCACAAACGGCTTCTTGAAATCGTCGTCCTGCAGACCTACGGCGCGCAGCATTGAGCGGGCTGGCGCTCTATCTGCTCCGTCGACTACAACTTTGCTCTTGTGTCGGAGGTCCTGTTTCGCCTCTGTTGCCATCAAGTTCTCCTGTTTATTATTTATCAGCAGTTAGTTGTTAGTGATTAGTTCTTGGCTCACGCCATTTCTGACTGCGTTGGCAAAAGCCGGAACTCATATGCGTTCTTCTGTGAAATCGCCTGATTATAACAAGTGGGATAGGGCAGGGGAAGTTGGCCGCAATAAAAGCATACGAAAATGCAAATAGGGAGCGTCCCGACATTTCGGAGCGCTCCCTATTAAGCATTATCTACAGTTATGCCAGAGACTATGCAGGCTTGTGCTTGTTTATCAAAGTTACGGCTCTGTCATCCAAGCCTTCCATGCGGCGTCCTGTGTCGTAGAACGCAATTCCAAGATCCACATCTCTGTGAAGTTTCTCGAAATCAGGCTTGCCCTGCCAGTCCTGCTTCAACTCTGCGAAAAGGTTATCAATCTGTGCTTTTTCGAACATCCTCTATCCACCTCATATAAGTTATAGGGCTAGCCTACCTCGCGGCGGGCCAGCCCTATATGTTTCTAACCTAAGTTATTGACTTCCAGACCGGAGCGATTGATTATTCGTCGCCTCGGGTGGTGTGACCCTTATCCACAATGTTCTTGAGTTCAACGGCGAAGTCCATGATCTCTTCCGTGGAGGGCATTTCGTTGTTGAGCCTTTCCTTGAACTGCTCAAACAGCCAGTCTTCCTTCTTTCCATGAGGAATTTCGAAGAATTGTCGATTGAACTGAGGAAGTGAGCCAGGACCATAGTAGGTCCCATTGTCCATCTCGTAGCCCTCAAGGTTGTCCGTCTCTTTACCGAGGATTCCTCCGCCGGTCTCGACGTAGTACTTCATTACCTCAGGCATACCGTACTTTTGGATCGGGCATACCTTCATGCAGATACCGCAACCATCGTATCGGGCCATGACTGGTCGGCATCGCTCATAGATCAACTTGTTCTTCTCAGCGCCGCGCCACCATACCTTCTGCTTAACCAGAGCGCGACCCGGGCAGCGGTTTACGCATACCTGGCACTCCTGGCAGAACTGGTGCACGCCATAGTCGATGGGCTCATCGTAGTTAATAGGAGCGTCGGTCGTGATCATCGCCAACCTTGCGCGGGAGCCAAAGTGTGGTGAGAGTAGCTGACCATTCGCGCCCAGCTGGCCGAGGCCTGCTGCTACGAACATTGGGATGTATGCACCGGAGTTGTCATTGGGGCTGTGTACCTGAGCGTGATAGCCGAGGCTGCGAATGTAGTCGGCCAGGTCTAGTGCTAGGGCACCCTCAATCTCGTATGTGCCGAAGTGAGTGGTTTCAGCACCAAGGCTGGGGATGGTCTGAGTCAGGGAGTAGTCCTGCTCAAGAGCTAGGCAAATCGTGTGCTCGTACTTGACCCAGCGCTTCTTGCTTGCATAAGCGTACTTATGGTCGAACTTGGCGTAGCCAACCTCGCCGAATCCTAGTTCACGACCCTTAAGTCGGATCATTTCCGTCAGATCTAGGCCTTCTTTGACATCGCCTGTTGGGCCAACGTTACCGCTGACATACGCTGCATTTACGAGAGGTTCGTTCAGCTCGTCGTGTCGTGTGCGGTACTTCAGAATGTCTTCGGTATATACCGTCCAGACCCATTCGCGGTCTGCGGCCTTATCGATATTCTGGGATTCTATCGGATATACACGGCTGTAGAAGGCTACATCTTCCTCTTTTTGAGGAATACCTGGTACGGTCGTTAGTGATTCCGCCACTGGGATTGTTACGTCGGTATCGCCATGTTTTCGGCCTGGCCGAGTTACTACGTGGCTTACCTTGCTCTTAGATTCTTCTTTCAGCATTAACTGATCGCCTCCCGCAGATTTTCCGTATTCTGGCCGAGTTTAACCCCTAAACGGCCTTATGTCAAGATTGATTAAACATTATTTACATTTCTGATTTTGGTTAGTCACTTTAATATAAGTTTATGCGTTTAACCGGCTATATCACTGGTCTGGTTTCCGGGTTTTACCTCACTAAGTGGGCCTGTTTTCTTGCTGCCTCTTTCGATTTTTGTCAAATGCATGATGAGGAACATGAGCCCGCCGACCCCGATAATACTAAGGCATGTAATTGATCTATCCACCAGCGTAATAGAAAGCGCATCGGTGCGATCCATGCTTATCAGCAGCAGGCCAATGAGGCCTGGTTCCACCACGCCTACGCCACCTGGAGTTGGCACAGCGCTTAACAAAGCGTAGCCCAGCGCGACTATAGGCAGAAGCGCTAAAGGAGCGTCCAGCCCCAGTGCCGCGACGACGAAATAAAGGCGGCCGACCTCCAACGCCCAGCCGATCAGCCCTAGCAGGAATACTCCGGGAAGCTGTTTGAAGCTGCCCAGCGTGCCCTGCTGAAAGCTGTTGTACGCTGCTTCCATTCGGCTGGGTAAAAACTTGGCTAATCGCTGTCCGTAGAAGCGCATGGCCAGCAGCAGTGTTGCACTTATGGCGACGATTCCTAACGCCGCGATAAGTAGCAGGTTGGCTGCGGTGCTCTGATTGGTCAGGGTGAAGGCTGCGATGCTGGCTACTAAAATGACGAGGATTGTGGCGATGTCCACAATGCGCTCAGCCACGATGGTGCCCAGGCTCCAGGAAAAGCTGCTTTTGGACTGCTGAGCAAACAGGTAGGCCCTGTAGGCGTCGCCCAAACGTAACCACATGATGGAGTTGACGAACCAGCCGATGAGAATTAGTTGGGACGACTTTAGGACAGATGGTAGGCGGCTGTCTTCTTCAGTCATTGCGCCGGTATTTCGTGCCAGCAATTGCCATCGCATGCCACGGAACCAGAAGCTGGCGTAGTAGGTGGCAAGGGCGGCCATGTACAGCCAGATGTTAATGCCCCGGATCGTACTCCATGTCTCCTCCCTGTCCAGATCGAACCGACTGAACAGAAGAAAGAGAAGTGTTCCCGCTACCGCAAAGGAGAAGAGTGTAGGGAGTGACAGAAACCGACGTCTCAGTGAGGGGCTATTAGGCTGCTGTGGTTTAGACTGCGTTACTGGCATTCTATTTATAGTTGGACCGAAATGATGGCCAAGCCTTACAGAGGATTCTTGGACGGAGATCCAGGTCTTCTGGGATATCTCATCGGTGTTGTCATAATCTTTTTTACCACGACCAGCGCCCTGTTCTCCAGCCCTTTTTGGGCCACCTGAATGACCTCTTTTAACTCACCACCCAGTAGCTCGATTGCGTTTGACGCGGCTGCTATCTCTTCCGATGAGTTGGTTAGCTTTTGAGCGATCACTAGCCCTCCAACCTTGGCGAAGGGTAACGTTAGCTCTGCAAACGCGGCCATGCCCGCCAGGCCTCTGCCCAAAACAAGATCGTAGGCCTCTCGATGCTCAGGTGCCAGTGCCAAGGTCTCCGCGCGGTCTTTAACCACGCTAAGGCGATTCAGCTCAAGTATTTCGACGATGTATTCGAGAAATATTGTCTTCTTGCCGGTGGAGTCCAGCAGTGTCCCGCTCATTCCTGGGAAGGCTAGGCACAGGGGAATTCCTGGGAAGCCTGCTCCCGTACCCACGTCGATAAATGAACCGTTCGATTTCAGCTCATCTGATAGAGCCATCGAAACTGATAACGAGTCGAGATAGTGCTTCGTTAGCACATCCTGAAACTCAGTGATTCCCGTCAGGTTAACTCGCTGGTTCCAGTCCACCATCTCCTTATAATAGGTATAGTACTTGTCTAACTGCACGTCCGCCAACTCAATGCCAAAAGCTGAGACTGCCTGTCGCAGCGGCTCCATGGCCTTGATTGAGTCGTCGAACGATACTATTTCTGGTTGGCTAGTCAATTGCGAAACTCCTCTTGTTATCGATTGTAACACTGGATTAGAAACTTAAATGGAACGGCGTATTGCCAGAAATTAGTTTTGTTGACACTGGAAGTCTCCTTCGATAGACTTGGGCCAACAGCAGAAAAATAACATTGATACACCCGGGGGGAGCTTGGTTACGCCAGGCTGAGAGGCTCCGACATATCGGAGCGACCCCGTAAACCTGATCTGGGTAATGCCAGCGGAGGGATGGATGATCCCATTCACTAGAGGCCGCCCAGAATGAGGGGCGGTCTTTTTTTATGTCTTTGGCCACTATTTACAGGCCAGCGAGGTGCGAACTGGTGCATACTCCCGATGAATTGGAGTTGATTATGGCCACAGAAGCGACTGAGTCCAGCATTCAGCCTGCGATTCAGGTCACCGGCGTTTCCAAACGCTACATGCAGAACGGCACTCCTTTGGCGGTGCTGGAGGATGTGGATTTTGTAGCGTCGGATGGCGAGTTCGTAAGCATCATCGGCCCCAGCGGGTGCGGCAAGAGCACCCTGCTCAACATCATTGCGGGCCTGGACCAGCCCTCCAGCGGTGCTATCTCCATTTATGGCCAAACGGACAATGATCGTCTGGGTGGGGTTGGGTACATGCAGCAGCGCGACCTCCTAATGCCTTGGCGGTCAGTTCTGGACAACGCCATAATAGGCCTGGAAGTGCAAGGCGTCGCTAAGGCTGAGGCGCAGGCACGTGCCAGGGCGCTGTTGGATGACTTTGGCCTCTCGGGCTTCGAAGACGAGTATCCTCATACGCTATCCGGAGGCATGAGGCAACGGGCAGCCTTCTTGCGCACGGTTTTGGCCGACCAAGAGGTGTTTCTTTTAGATGAGCCCTTTGGCGCACTGGATGCTCTGACTCGCTCACAGATACAGGAGTGGCTTCTGGGCATGTGGAGACGTGTGCAGAAGACCATCATTCTCGTAACCCATGATGTGGACGAGGCCATATTTTTGTCGGACAGAGTCTACGTCATGTCCAGCCGCCCTGGCCGTATGACTCTTGTGCAGGACATAGACCTACCCAGGCCGCGCCACCAGGAGATGGTCACCCAGCCCGAGTTCGTGGCGTTGAAGGCACAGCTCCTGGCATCCGTTCGTGGCGAGGTGGCTAGTGGCTAGCCTAGTCAGGTCCTTCGCAACCAATTGGCTGCCCGCGCTGGTCATCATCCTGGGCCTGTTAGCCGTTTGGGAAGGCTACGTTCTAATCTTCGATGTGCAGAAGTGGCTGCTCCCTTCGCCAACTGTCATCGCCGTAACCATGGTGGAAGACGCCGCGCTTCTCAGCCGCCACACCTGGATAACCTTGGTCGAAATTCTCATAGGATTTGGACTCGCACTTGTATCAGGCGTAGTGCTTGCCTCCGTGATTGCCTTATCGAGAACGCTGGAGCGGGCCATATACCCGTTTGTCATCGCATCCCAGACCATTCCGATTATAGTAGTCGCGCCGCTCCTCCTGATATGGATAGGCTACGGTCTGGCGCCCAAGGTCATAGTCGTGGGCTTGATCGCATTCTTTCCGATCGTGGTGAACATGGTGGACGGCCTGAAGTCCGTGGATCCGGACATGGTTAGGCTAATGCGGACGCTGGGAGCCAGCCGTCGGCAGATATTCATGAAACTGCAATTTCCGTCCTCACTGCCTTTCCTGTTCTCTGGAACGAAAGTTGCCATGGCCGTCAGTGTAATAGGCGCTGTAATAGGCGAATGGGTGGGTTCCAGCGTCGGACTGGGCTACCTGATGATTCGATCAAAACCCCAGTTCCTCACGGAGCGAGTATTCGCAGCCATCGTTGTGTTATCGGCAATCGGCATATTGCTGTTCCTGCTGGTGGGACTGGTGGAGAGACTGGTCATACCCTGGTGGCACACGGAGCGCCAGAAGAGGGCTTTGGAAAATTCTGTATAAGAGTTATGAAATGTTAGTAGATATCATTAATAGGGGGACACAAGGATGAAAAGAAATGTGAAGCTTGTCCTGGCCACGCTCGTTGGGCTGATGACGTTGGCCCTGGCGGCATGTGGCGGGGGAGAGCCGTACCAGGTGACCGTAAAGCTAGCACTGGACTGGTACCCCAACTCCAACCATCTAGGGCTGTTCATTGCGGAGGAGAAGGGTTACTTCGCTGATGAAAACCTGGTAGTGGACCTGTACACGCCGGTGGACCCGTCCACTGTGTTGCAGACCGTTGGCGCTGGAAGTGATGACTTCGGCATTAGCTACCAGCCAGACGTATTGCTGGCCAGAGCGCAGGGCGTTCCCGTGGTCTCTATCGCGGGTATGGTGCAGCATCCGCTGAACTCTGTCGTTGCGCTAAAGTCCTCAGGCATCACCCGCCCAGCACACCTGAAAGGCAAGAAGGTTGGTTATCCCGGAATACCGACCAACGAGCCGCTGCTGGAAACCATGCTTAAGTTTGATGGCTTGAGCGGCCTAGGCGACGTGGAGCTGGTCAACGTCGGCTTTAACCTGGCGGAATCTCTAATCAGTGGCACCGTGGACGCCGTGGTTGGGGCGTATTGGACTCACGAGACCATCTTGCTGGAGAACGAGGGCCACCCGGTAACCGTGCTCAAGATGGAAGAGTGGGGAGTGCCTGACTACTATGAGCTGGTAATGGTGGCAAGTGAAAAGAAGCTTGCGGAGGACCCTGATGTGGTGGAGCGTTTCCTGAAGGCGGTGCGACGTGGGTATGCCGATGCCGTGGCGGATCCTCAGGCTGGTGTAGACGTTCTTCTGCGCGGCACTAAGGAAGAAGTAGACGAGAAAATCGAACGACCCGGTGCAGACCTTCTGAAGCCTGTGTGGCAGACATCTGCAGCAGACTTTGGTGAGCAGGACTCCGGTCGATGGGAGAGCTTCGCCAAATGGATGCATGAGAACGGCCTCCTAAAGGATGAGCTGGACGCGTCCAAGGCGTTCACCAGCCAGTTCGAAGAGTAGTTTCCAGAGCAGAAAGTTAATACTGATGCCCTTCGACCAAAGTTAATCGAAGGGCATTTTGAAAAATCGAGGCACTGCTAGCGCACGTGTTCGCAGGCCCATTCGGAGAAGAAATGTCGTTAACTCAGGACCTTCGAAACAAGCACGCAGGCCTCTGGGAGAAGGTAGTAAGCCATCCATTTATCATGGAAATGGGCGATGGAACCTTATCAATCGAGAGGTCGACCAATTACTTCTTGCAAGACTATGTTTTCGTCAAGGACCTTGTGATGGCGACGGCGGTGGCCATGGCCAAGGCACCGGACTTTGAAGCGACCGATGTTCTAAACCGGTTTATGACCGGCATAATAAATCCTGAGAACGATCTATTTATCGGTTTCTTCAAGGAACTTGGTGCTTCAGAAGAACAGTATTCGTCGGCAAGCGCGTCGCCCACTACGCAAGCACTGGGAGATTTCATAGTGCGCACGTCCATGGCGGGGCGTTTCGAGGATATAATTACCATCCTCTATGTGACCGAAGGCACCTACCTGGACTGGGGGACTCGATTCCTGAACGCTGGCAAGAAACCGACGAATCCCGTGTATCGAGAGTGGCTAAAACTGCACACTCCCGAGGTTTTGGGTGGGCTCGTAGACTGGATGGGTAATTATCTGGATGGCCTGGATATTGGCGACAGACTACCGGAGATCGATCGTATATTTCGAACGGCGCTGAGATATGAGTACCAGTTTTGGGAGTCGGCGTACAACGGCGAACAGTGGTTTGATGTCTAGCTGAAAATAGGCGAGGCTATGAATAATCATCGCATTACCAAGGGCGAGATACGGGAGTCGAAACGGCGGTAGCGGCGCAAGATGGCGGTTTCCGGCAACGGTGTTCGCAATCTTCATAGCATTATCTGCAAGCGGGCCGAGAAGATACGCAAGCAAGAAGAAGAGGATAAGCAGCCGGCGAAAGATTAGTCTGTTCCCGTGGTTAAGTCGCCTCTGAACGTACGCATAGTGTTTAATGCTATCCTTTTCCTTGCCTATTCAAAGCCTATCCAAAAAATAACGAAAGCAAACCGATGACCCACGTACCCACAGTTATGACAATCGCCGGATCTGATTCTGGAGGAGGAGCCGGCATTCAGGCGGACCTCAAGACTTTTGCGGCCCACGGCGTTTACGGAACGTCTGCCATTACGGCGATAACCGCACAGAACACCACCGGCGTTACCGAGGTCTTCGAGTTACCCACAAGCCTTATTGCCAGTCAGATAGACGCCATCGTTACGGACATCGGCGCCGATGTTGTTAAGGTTGGCATGCTGTCTAGCTCCGCCATCATTCAAGTTGTCGCGGACAAGGTCAAAGAGCACAATATCACCAAGCTGGTTGTGGACCCGGTCATGATTGCCAAAGGCGGTGATAGGCTGCTTCAAGAAGAGGCTGTGGACGCCATGCGCAAGGTCTTGTTGCGCCTAGCCTTTGTCATTACTCCCAACGCGCCTGAGGCTGCCGTGCTGGTCAACCGCCCGGTGGAAAACCTGGACGACGCACGTTGGGCTGCCAAAGAGCTGGTCTTCATGGGGGCCAAGGCAGCTATCGTAAAGGGAGGCCACCTGGAAGGCCCGCCCACGGACATCTTGTACGACGGTAACGAGTTCCGTGCCTTCACGGCCCAGCGAATCGAGAGCACCAGCACCCATGGCACCGGCTGCACCTTCGCGTCTGCCGTTGCGGCAAACCTGGCCAAGGGCATGACACTTAGGGACGCCGTGCCAGCGGCCAAGCGTTACATCACCAACGCCATTCGCAACGCTGTGGGCATAGGTCATGGTCATGGACCGCTGAACCACTTTTACATGCTCAACGAAGAGATCTAGTTTCACAATAACCTAAGCCCAAACTGAATTATTTTGTATTAACAGGAGTTTAACTTGGCCATATTTCTCATGGAAAACGACGTCAAAGAGATACTGACCATGGACATGGCGCTGGATACTGTAGAAGAGAGTTTTCGGCTTATGGCGGAAGGCACGGCCTCCAACAGTCCCCGGTCCCGTATTCGACTACCCAACGGCGTCCTGAACTTCATGGCCGGTGCCGCTCCTGGTATAGGTGTAATGGGCTTCAAGTCGTACGGCGTTACCCGGGGGAATCCGGTCAAGTTCTACGTACAGCTTTCCAGCACCGAGACGGGCGAACTCCTGGCAGTGATTGAGGCGTCGGACCTCGGGCAGATTCGCACGGGGGCGGCCAGCGGAGTCGCCACCAAGTACATGGCCAAAGAAGATGCCTCCAGCGTGGGCGTCATTGGCTCAGGCTACCAGGCGCGGACGCAGCTTGAGGCAGTGTGCAAGATCAGGCCCATCACCTCAGCTCGTGTGTACAGCCGCAAGCCTGAAAATCGCGAGAAGTTCGCAGCCGACATGAGTGCTTCTCTGGGTATCGAAGTCACTGCATCTGAGTCGGGCGAGGCCTGCGTGAAGGACGTCGACGTCGTCATCACCATGACTAGCACGTCTAGGCCTGTCCTTGAGGGCGATTGGCTCTCCCCTGGTACGCACATCAATGCGGCGGGGGCGAACCATTGGATGCGCCGGGAGTTGGACGGCAAGGCAGTTGGTCGCGCAGATGTGGTCGTCACTGATGACATAGAGCAGGCCAAGCTGGAGTGCGGAGACCTGATCTACCCTAATGAGTTTGGCACTATACGTTGGGAGCAGGTCATTAGCCTCTCGGACGTGGTTGCTGGCGTCGCAAAAGGTCGCAACTCGGCCGAAGACATAACCTTGTTTGAGTCTCAGGGTCTGGCGCTGCAGGACCTTACCACCGGCATGCGAATATACAACATTGCCAAGGAGCGCGGCCTGGGCCAACAGCTACCTTTTTAGTTTTGTGTA
>CAUZQF010000049.1:0-11242 GCA_963581905.1 Dehalococcoidia bacterium | reverse complement strand
ACGGCAAGGCCGTACATCTGGCCACTATATGTGTCCAACTGGTCGTCGCCGTGGTAGACGTGGTCCCCCTGGCGATGCGTAACCGGGCCGATGTCGAATTGCCTGCGGATGGAGTCTGTGAGGATGCGGGGCTGGCGTCTGAGCACTGAAAATTCAACATCTGCTTCAGGATCGACTATGGCAACCTGGCAGGCAAGCCGATAGCTCTCCCGAAGAAACGTCTCGGCATCCGAGAGCGGCGACAGCGCATCCATTCCCCGTCGGATGTCGACAATGCACTCGTGGCATTCCCCAGTGCGTCCGCACGATGTGGGAACGCGAATATTCAGCGAATCGGCGTATTCGAAGAGCGTCTTGCCGACCTCTGAATCGAGGTGGTGCTGGTCGTAGTGAATGGGAGCCATGCGCCTATTTTAGCATTACCGAAGGCATCAAAATGCCTACGTCTTTTGGCCTTCCAAAAGCTGCTTCAGTTTGGCGTGGTCCTTCTCGAACTGGGTTTTCATCTTGCGTGCCATGATTGGCCCGGCAAGAGCCATCATGCCGCTCATGTATACCTTTGTAATGGAGTGGACGTTGGTGCCGTTATCGATGGATTCAAGTTGGTAGCTGGTTTCCATCTCGACTGGACCTGAGGTGCTCTTCGCAGCGTACTTCTCGTTCTCGACGCATTCCGTCACTACGAAATCCTGAGTCGCCTCGCGTCCCATGGCCTTGGCCACGATGTAGCATGTGGTGCCGACGTCAACCGCACCGTCCGACGTCTGGGCCGCATCAACTATCTTCTCGGCCCACTTTGGCATGTTTTCTGCTTTGGATAGGAACTCAAATACTTCAGCAACCGGACGCTGAATGAAAATCTTGACTTCCATTATTGTTTCCGACAAATGCTTGTTACCCCTGAACAATAAATCAATTATGTAGCTGCTTACCGCCGTTCCGTTTTGACCTTCTCAGCCAAGTGTGGCACGCTAGTCATTCAAAAAACAGTTGAGCGACGCAGTCGGCGCTCGCCCCGTTTCCGACCTTCTCAGAGAAGTGTGGTGAGCCGGTCACTCAAAAACCACTCGTGTGAGCCATTATGCGCTCGCCCCGTTTCCAATCTTCTCAGTCAAGATTGGTCTGCTGGTCATTTGAAACAACCCAGGCGGAGCGGTAGTCTAGGTTGTCGTCACTTTTGCATATGAACAGTTCGCCCTCTGGCACTGAGCGGTCCTGGTTTTGGCAACCGAAGTTCGCAGTGCAGCGACTCTCCACGTTCTTGTATGGGCAACGCCACTTGGAAACCTCGTTGACCGTGTCCGACATCTGCCGGAATATGCCATCGAGACGCAGAATGCTGGCCTCGTAGCGGCTTCGATCGACGGGCTGATGCTTGGTTGGTTCTTCGGAAGGCTGGTCTTTTGGCATGGCTTCGGTCCGCCGACCTAGTCCGAGCCTGCCGCAGATGCTGACTTTACACCTGCGAACACTTTGGCGATGTCTACGCATTCGATGGCGTTGCCGCCGTAGCCGTCCGCGCCCATGTCATCGGCGAACTCCTGGCTTAACGGGGCTCCCCCGACCATTACCTTTACGGCGTCGCGCATGCCGACCTCCTCAATGGCCTCGATTGTGCGGCCCATGTTCGGCATGGTTGTCGTTAGCAGGGCCGACATACCGAGAATGTGAGCGTCGTGCTCCATGATGGCATCGATGAACTCATCGGGCTTGGTATCGACGCCCAGGTCGTGCACAACGAAGCCTGCGCCGCGAAGCATCATGATGCAGAGGTTCTTGCCTATGTCATGCAGGTCGCCCTTAACCGTGCCGATGATGACGGTGCCCACTGGGTCGATGCCGGACTCCGACAGGATGGGCTCTATATATGCCATACCTGCCTTCATGGCGCGTGCCGCTACCAGTACCTCAGGCACAAAGATGTAGTTGTCGCGGAACTTGATGCCCACGATGGCCATGCCTGCTATCAGACCGTCGTCCATAATGTCGTTGGCGGAGAAGCCGTCGGCCAACGCCTTCTGCGTCAGCGTATCCACCACGGTGTTGTTGCCGACGATCAGGTTTTGAGCGATGTCGTGCATCAACGGGTCGGTCCCTTCGAAGAGACTCTTTATGTGGTCCAGTTCGAAGGGCTTGGTGATGAACTCCATCTCCGCGAGCAGGCCTTCGTTTTGTATCGGCATGTTTTTGGATATCCTCACAAGTGTCGAATTAAAACAGCTATGTGGCGCTGTCTATTTTTTATTGGCTCAGGAGCACCAAAGCTCTAAATATACCTTAGCTTAGTAGTTCGCATTAGCCCATATAAAAAAAACTAATGGGAAGCCGTCCATTCTTTTACGGCCCGCGGTATCTCTATGAGATTTTCCAGCTTGGTGGCGAGAGGTATGGCGCACTCGGGCGCGATCATCTGCACGCCAGCGTCCAGGCACTTGAAGACCTCGGCGCGGACCTCTTCAGGTCCACGGGCGTACAGTGTCTCCGGGTTGTTGATATTGCCTACCAGGGTAATCTTGCCGTCCACCTTGTCCATGGCCTCCTGCGGGTCGTTCTTGGAGTCGAAGTGGAAGGCCGCCATGCCTGTCTCTGCAATGTATGGCATGCGGTCCAGCGTGTTGCCGCAGATATGCAGGATTAGCGGGGCATCGAACACCTCAGCCATCTCCTGGTGGATCTCCAGAAGGAAGCGCCGGTAATACTCGCTGCTAACTAGGTCTCCGGTCGCGTGGTCGGGGAACGTCAGTACATCTGCACCAGCGTCTATCTGGGCCTGTCCAAACAGCACGGAAATCTCCTTTAGCTTGTGCAGACACTGCATGGTCAGGTCTGGATCGTCGACGGTCATTAGCAGAAAGGCCTCCACTCCGAAGACGTGGTAGGCCAGCGTCCATGGGCCCATGGTCTTGCCGATGATGGCAACCTGGTCTCCGAACTCCTCCTTCAATAGGCTGATGGACCGAGTAATGGCCAGGTTGTCTTGGTGCTCCAGGAATCCCGGCGGTATTTTGATGTCGTCTGGCCCTTTCCAGATGGGGTTGCTCATTCGGACCGTGGGCCAGTTGTCCTTGTCCTCCCATTGCATCTCGCAGCCTAGCGCCGACGACTCCTGAATGATCGTGAAATAGGGAGCGATGGCGTCGAAGCCAAGCTCCGTGTGGCCGGTGGCGGCAAGACGCGCCGCCAGTTCAGGATCGCGGCAGGCGTCAGGGAAGGGTGCATCCACCATGTCCATGAGCTCCACGGTGGCGACATTGGTTGGATTGGCCACAGGCGTCCGGTCGACAGGTTTCCTGGCCAACGCGTTCATAACGCGCTCTCGCGATGTCATCGTTTCGGTTAGTGGCATGTTTGGTACTCCCATTATTTCAGAACTACTTTTATCTGAGGGCCAAGAATAGCCTTAAATCTCAGTAACTGGATTTTCATCCGATCTCAAAGCACCCTTACAGATTCTTCGTCATCTAATATTGAACCGGTAATTTCGATGGTAATGCGGCATTGAATTTGATCATCCTGACGATCGCAAAATAGTTCTTCGGGAAATCCTTTATCTATCGAAGTACCCTTATCAGCTAGAATATCGAAAATGTCCTTTGCATTCTTCTTGTTGGACAGATATAGAGCTGTTTCAGCTAAGTGTGCAAGCCGCTAGTATAGCTGATACCAGTGGAACCTGTGGGAGAGTTGTGGTGGTCCCTGCCATAGATCTTCATTTCAGTTGAAAAACTATGATCGATTTTCATTGTGTCTACGAAATCAGAGAAGAAGGAACCACAATTGGATTGAATGCCTAAATTTCCTCTTGTCATAAATATTCTCCGCTATATTAGCAATCAATTAATTTCGACGTAGTTAGAAGAAGGGCTAACTCTGTTCAAATAATTCCTTTATCTGTTATCTGTACTTTAGTTACTGCAGGGAAGCCTCTTAAGAACTCGTAGAGATCCTGGCCCGCTGCGAGATAGTCCATCCGGTTCTTGATGGGCACGCGTGTTCCCGGGAAGACCGCTGTGTGGCCCATGACTTTCGGAGATTTGGGAATAACGGAGTTCTTTTATTCATATCGCTCCTATGTCTGTGCGAAGCCTAGGGTGCCCGTTGTCATCTGGCCGCGCAGAGCCTCCGCCTCCATCATTCCCTCGACGCTGGATATGTTGCGCGAGTAGGGCATGAGCAGCTTGATAAGGCCGTCGTGGCGCTGGCCGCAAGCGAAGGTAACCTCAGTGTCGCTGACCTTGTCCATCTCGCCATAACGCACGAAGCCCGCAACCACCATGCGAAGGCGTACGGCAGGGTTGGGCGCATCGCCCTCACCAGATACGCTGTACACCCAGCGGCCCTCCTTCTCCTGGCCAGCGAAGCGCAGCGTCATGGCCGACTTGGAGTCCCTGATGGACATATCTTCGGGCGGAGCGTAGTCCACTGCCTTGCCTACCGACTGGCTCAGCAGGAACTTCACGGGCCTCACATGCAGGTCGCCGCACTGGAACCTGACCTGGTTCGGAGAACCCTCGATAGGGGACATGCCAGCCAGTGCGACCATCTGGTCACGTATCTGATGTAAGCGGGCTTCAATGCCTGGCTTGCCGCTGAACGACCAGACCGTGCATACGTCGTCCTTTAAATAAAGGCTAATGCTGACGTTGTGGAAATGGCTGTCCATCGGGACCAGTTCCAGGCAGCGACCATACTTTTCTATGATCTCTGCCGCGCCGGGTCTGGACTTCGCCTTGGCCTCGGTCATTGTCTTCACCTCATGGGATTGGGTCGTAGGATTAGCCGCGTATTGCCTTGGATAGCAGACGGATGTGGTCGGGCGTGGTGCCACAGCATCCGCCAATGATGTTGATGCCGACCTCTTCCACCATGACCTTGAACCGCTCCGACATGTACTCGGGAGTCTCCGGGTAGATGATCTTCCCGCCCTTCATGGCCGGGATGCCGGCGTTGGAGTGAATTAGCAGGTAGCCGTCGGTGGCGGCCCTTAGCTCTCGGGCCAGCTCCACCATTACGTCGACGCCATTGCCGCAGTTTGCGCCTACGATGTCCGCGCCGGCCTCATGCAGCTCATTCGCAGCCTCTTCAGGACGTGTGCCCATCATGGTGAAGAAGCCCCTGGGACCCTTGTCGAAGAACATGGTGGTGCTGATTATCAGGTTGGTGTGATCCTTGGCCGCCTTGATGGCCAGCTTGGCCTCTCGAACGTCGATCATCGTCTCGATGTTGACGGCGTCGACACCGCCCTGCGCTAAGGCAATGATCTGCTCTTTGAAGGACTCGTAGACCTGCTCATCAGATACGGGATTATCGCTAAGGGGGTCGTCGATGACCACCCCTGTAGGACCCACAGAGCCAACGACAAAGTGGCCTTCTGGAGCCTGACTGCGGGCGTGCTTGGCGGCAAGCTGATTGAACTCAGAAATCCTGTCTTGAAAACCGTAGTGGGACTGACGTAGCGCCGTGCAGCCAAAGGTGTTGGTAAGCACCATGTCAGAGCCTGCGTCGAAATAGGCCTTGGCCATGCTCTGAACGACGTCGGGGTGGGTGGCGTTCCACTCCTCGGGATCGCCATCTTCCAGGCCGTGCTGCTGCAGGTAGCTGCCTGTGGCGCCGTCCGATATGAGCACGTCGCCCTTGGCCAGTCGATCCAGTATGGTTGGAGCTTGGACGTCAGATTCAGTCATGTCTCTTGGCTTCTTTCTAATGAATGGCCGCTTGCTTCATTATAAGGCTGCATATGAGTGGTGTCCAAGAGTTTAGTTGCCAACAAATTCGTTGGACATCATGTTGGTTAGTTCGAAGACTAGGAGATAGTATTAAAAATCCCTCACTGGAGGCAATCGAATGTGGTTGTGGCTTCACTGTCTCTTATGACAGGTTCGGTTATCCTACGAAGACGGTGTGGGCTTGAGATGAAATCACGACCGCCATATAAATTACTTGGATATGTAATATTCTACCTGGTAGCTATTTGGCTACTGGCAGATACCTCCGACTTTAACTTTTTCTTCGTCATTGCGAGACCAAATGGATTTGCAGGGATAATGGTTTTCCTTACTTGGGGTGCTGAAATCGCCACGGCCATGTCGCTTGTGGCGGTGCCTTTTTTGCTTGATTGAAATTTGCAGACTAAGAAAAGTGCATTAATCCTTAAGAGTATTCCGCCTGTGCTTTTGGCTTTTACTTATCTTTTTATGGGCCTGTCTCTGATGCTAGACGCTTGTTAAGCCAGGTACGCAGGGTCGATTCTCGCCTCGGCACAACAGCAGCGTCCATCGAACGACCTGGTGCAGGTCGGTTGCCTATTTATATCCAGCACAGTTAGTTTGATATTCGTAGTGATGCAGTAGATTCACAAGTAAGTTGTCACCGTAATGCCCAGAATCTATACTTGCGCCGACCAGCATGATTAATCTAACAATAGCAGGGAGGCGATATGCCCGAGGTTAAGGCGAACGGCGTTACGTTGTATTACGAGTCCAATGGCGAGGGCTATCCGCTGATCTTCGCGCATGAGTTTGGCGGGGACTACCGGTCCTGGGAGCCGCAGGTGCGATTCTTCTCCCGCCGATACCGCGTGATCACATACAACGCCCGTGGCTATCCGCCTTCAGAGGTGCCGACGGACCTGGCAGCCTATACACAGGATAATGCTATTGATGACCTCAAGGGCTTGATGGATGGCTTGGGCATTTCCAAGGCTCATATAGTCGGTCTATCCATGGGCGGCACCCTGTCGCTGAGCTTCGGCATCAAGTATCCGTACATGGCAAAATCCCTGGTGATATCGTCGGCAGGAACCGGCTCTGATAACCCGGAAGCGTTCAGAAAAACGATCGACGAACGCGCTCGGCTGATGGAGGAGGGCGGCATGGAGTCCATGCGCGACTACGCTCGTGGCCCAGCCCGTGTTCAGCTACTTCGCAAGGACCCCAAGGGCTGGCAGGAGTTCTCTGACCAGCTGTCGGAGCATTCCCCGATTGGCTCCGCGCTGACGTTCCGTGGCGTGCAGGGTGGTCGTGCGCCGGTGTACACGCTGGAGGAGCAGATGAAGGCGATGATGGTGCCGACGCTTATCATGCTAGGCGACGAGGACGACGCGTGCATCGAGCCAAGCGTCTTCATGAAGCGCAACATACCTTGCTCTGGTCTGGTTATGTTTCCTCAGTCGGGTCATCCCATTAATCTGGAAGAGCCGGACCTGTTCAATCGTTCGATATCAGACTTCCTGACGGCGGTTGAGGCAGGGAAGTGGGCAACGTTCGATCCTGGAGATGCCTCCGGATCGCTGACGTAAAGAGCGTTTAGCAGTCAGCGGTCAATTGAGAAGGCCGCTGAAGTGCTCCAGCCACTGAGCCGAGAGTTCCTCACGGTTGGCTCCAAGGTCGTAGCTGGGCGACTTGATGTACTCGGCTGAATCTACGTCTATGACCACGAAGCCTTGCATTTGGGCCAAATTGGCGGGCCACTTTTCGAAGATGGGCAGGAGCGTCTCATACTCGGCGTCTTCGCGTGCCACGTATCGGGCGGTGCCTGCGATGCGAGCCGCAGTGCGATGAAATATGTCGACGAAATTTACCTCGACATAAGGGTTGTGCTGAATATTCTTTATGGTGCCCGGCGAGCGGATGTTGCTGAAGGCCATGGTCTTGTCGTCAAGAATGGCGAAAGTTGCCTTCGGCGACACGGCCGGCCGACCTTCGGGGGTGACCGTCGCGACAAGCCCCAAAGTATTGTTCTCAATGATTTCTCTGATCTCGTTGTTAATCATGTTTCCTTTTTCTTCGCAGCCTTAAGTTTTTTGAAGGGCCTGCCGGGTACGGGTAGGGCTGGTATTCCAGACGATCTAACTATTTTGCTAACCGGTAATGCGGTCAATTGCTTACGATAGGATCAGCTACTGAAGAGCAGCCACGCTGAATATGACGTGGAACGGCTGACAGTAAATCACTACTGTCTTTAAAGCTGACACATCTGTGCCTACCGGTATTGCGTAATTCTGGTTGCCGATGTTGCCTTTGAGCTTACCAACATCCAAGTAGCCTTCCTGGTGGACGTCATCCCGCCCTTGCGGATCGGCATGCGTTGAAAGGATTACGTGTAGTTCTGGTCCGTTAGTCACTTCGAAGTCTTCTAGGCGCAGTATCAGTGCTCCAGAAGCATCATGGAAAGTCCTCTGAAACTCTTTTGTCGATAATCAGAGGGGAGAGCAGCCACCGCACCAATGCCACCGCAGGAATCCCTATGACGATAACTGCGATCATGATCAGGCGTTTTCGAGTCATCATCTGAATCTCCTTTGCGGAAAGATTCGAATATCAGATAGCTCCGGTGGCTTTGCTGGACCCAAGCCACAGCTCACTCAATAGGCCATAGCCCCGTCTATGCCGTCGCTGATCCAATCGGCTCTGCCAGACCCAGGCCACAGCTCACCCAAGCGACCATAGCCCAATCTATGCCGTCGCCCACCCAAATGGCTCTGCCTAATATATACAAATCAAAGGATCATGCTTAGGGGGTTTTCCAGGGATTTTTTGATGTCATGGAGGAACTGGGCTCCCTCTGCGCCGTCTACGACGCGGTGGTCTGCGGACAGCGTGGCGTGCATGGTTTGGCGGATCACGATTTCGTCGTTGCGGACCACAGCGTTCTTGGATACAGTGCCCACCGCCAGGATAGCTGTTTGCGGAGGCTGGATAATCGCCACGAAAGTCGTTACGTCGAACATGCCAAGATTACTGATGCCGAACGTGCCGCCCGTGTACTCGTCTGATTGCAGAGTGCCTCGCTGCGCGCGGTCCGCCAGATCTCGGCTGGCCTGGCCTAGATCCTTCAGCGAAAGTCCGCCGCAGTCCAGCAGCGCAGGCATCATGAGGCCACCGTCAATGGCTATGGCTACGCCAACGTTGATCTTGTCATTCATGACTATGCCGTCGTCTTGCAGGTAGGCGTTAACCTTGGGGAATCGACCCAGTGCATCGACGCAGGCTTTAATGATTAGGTCGTTCACTGTAATGCGGCCGCCCTCCTCTTCCAGGGACGCGTTCACCTGTTGCCGCATGGTCATGGCGTCCGTCATGTCAATCTGAGACGTTACGTAGAAGTGAGGCTTCTCCTGCTTGCTGCGCAGGGTCACGCGGGCGATCTGCTGCCGCATTCTGGATAGTGGGACAGCCTCGGAATCAGGTTTTGCCGCAGGTGCGTCTGACGGCCTGGGATGTGGAGAAAGCTCTTCTAGCGTCAGCGATGTGGGCGCGGGCACAGCGGCTGAGACAGACCGAGGTGATTCAGGCGGCTCGACTTCAACGACCGGTTCGGGTTCCGGCTCTGGTGCTGCCTCGGGCTCGGGCACGGCCTCAATGTCAGGTGCGGCCGCTTCTGCCGGAGCTTGGTAGGAAGTTACGTCGTCCATGGTAATGCGTCCGCCCGGTCCAGTACCGACTAATAGAGACAGGTCTATGCCCATCTCGTCGGCCAATCGGCGGGCCACAGGAGACGCGCGCACTGGCAACTGAGATGAGGACACCGCAGGTTGAGGCGGCGCTTGAATTGGGCTGGACGACACCGGCAGAGGTATCGCCGCTGATGGGGCCTCTTCTGCCTCTTTGTCTTCTTCGGCAGGTGTATCGGTTTCAGGTGGTGATACAGGCATGCTGCTGACCTTCTCGTCGGCAGCGCCGACAATGGCGATAGTCTGACCAACGGGCACCGTCGAACCTTCAGGCACCAGGATTCTATGCAGTATGCCCGCCGCGTAAGACTCGAATTCGACCACAGCCTTGTCAGTCTCGATCTCTGCCACCGGGTCGCCGATTTTTACCTCGGCACCCTCCTCCATGAGCCACCTTACGACCGTGCCCTCTTGCATGTCGTAACCCATCTGGGGCATTGTTAGTTCGGTAGCCAAGAGTTAACCCCCTTATGCCGCGAAGTCGGGCCTTTTCAGCCACTCACTTCATTGGTGTTTTGTAGCGACGTAGGCTAGTGACTAGAATCCGAAGTTGATTCGGATAGCCCTCACCACGTCATCTGCATTTGGAATCGTTGCATCTTCCAGATTGCCTGCGTATGGAGTTGGCACGTCCTTGCCGGCAACTCGGACAACTGGCCCATCCAGGTCGTCGAAGGCCTCTTCGTGAATTGTGCTGGCAATCTCACCAGCAAAGCCGCCGGTGCGCCACCTCTCCTCGATAACCACGGCCCGGTTGGTCTTTCGGACGGAGCGTAACACCGCTTCTTTGTCCCAAGGGCTGATCGTTCGTAGGTCGAGCACCTCGGCGCTTTTGCGGAGCTTTGCCAGCTTGTCGGCGGCTTCAAGGGCGACACGGGTCATGCCTGAGTAGGCGATGATGGTCACATCGTCCCCCTCGCGTTTTAGCGAAGCCCTGCCAAAGGGTATCTCGTACCACTCGTCGGGCACCTCGCCTTTGGTGCTGTAGAGCAGGGAGTGCTCGGCGAATATGACGGGGTTCTGGTCCTTCATGGCGGTGCGGAACAGGCCGAGGGCGTCGTAGGGAGTTGCCGGAACCACTACCTTCAGACCGGGCACCGACGCGTACCAGCTTTCGAAACTCTGTGAGTGGGTTGCGCCGAGCTGACCGCCGCCACCGGTAACTGTTCTGATGATCATTGGCACAGTGAACTGGCCATCGGACATGTACCGGAATCTCGCGGCATGGTTCACTATCTGATCGATGGCCAACAGGCTGAAGTTGATGCTCATTATCTCGACGATAGGTTTCAGACCCGCCAAGGCCGCCCCTATTCCTGAACCGACAAAGGCCGATTCCGAGATGGGCGTGTCCTTGACTCTCTCTGGGCCAAACTCTTCGAGCAAGCCCTTGGTAACGGCGTAAGCGCCTCCGTAGGCACCGACGTCTTCGCCCATGATGAAGGCGTCCTTGTACTCTTCCAGCGCCTCACGCAGGGCCTTGTTCATAGCCTCTCGTAAAATCATCTCAGGCATATTGTTGTCTTCTCACTAAAATGCTGTAATCCTGACCCAAGCAGCCTGCCAAGAATATTCTTGCGTCTACGCGAACACGTTGGTGTACAGAGCCTCAGGCGCCGGTACAGGACTGTCCTCTGCAAACTTGGCTGCCTCTTCGATGATGTCTTCGATCTCCTCATCGATCGACGTGAGGTCGTCTTCGGTCACGACACCCTCTTCGATGGCCAGAGCTTTCAATCTTTCAATCGGGTCTTTCTCGAGAAACTCCTCCACCTCTGACGAGTCGCGGTA
>CAUZQF010000048.1:0-11275 GCA_963581905.1 Dehalococcoidia bacterium | reverse complement strand
ATGCTGATGCATTGGCACCCAAGCTTGCCCTGACAGAGCTTTTTATTCCTGTGAGTGATCAGAAGGTAGAGATAATAGAAGGCGAAGATGAGGCAGACGCAGGACGCAAGTTGGCCCTACGTCTACGAGAAGAAAAACTGATTTGATGGAGTAATCATGGGTGGAATTCTAGTATTCGGAGAGCTAGGCCCGGATGGCCTGCAATCGATTACGGCTGAGTTGCTGGCCGCAGCCCGGAGCTTGAATGAAAGTTCAGGGGATGAGGTAGCCGTCGCTCTGCTGGGAAGCGGGGCTGATGCCGTATCGCAAGAGGCCATTTCTCTTGGCGCGGACAAGGTCTACTCTGTGCAAGACCCTCTCCTTGAAGATGTGCAAATAGAAGCTCAATTGGCAGGTATTGAGGCCGTTTGCGCTCAGGCGCAGCCTTCCGTTGTGCTGGTAGGGCGAACCCACCTTGGCCGAGATATTGGTCCCCGGCTGGCCTTCCGGCTGGGTGTTGGCGTGGCACAGGACTGCCTTGAAGTCGCTGTGGATTCTGGAACCGGCCGATTGATTGCGACCCGCCCCGTCTATGGGGGAAACGCCTTGGCCAGGTTCACGTTCCCGGGTGACGGCGCGCAGATCGTGGTACTTCGGCCGAAAGCTGTCGAGCCTTTGGTGGCCGACTCCTCTCGCACTGGAGAGGTCGTGGCGGTGCAACCCGCCCTGGACCCGTCGATAGTCAGGGCACGCCTGGTGGAGACTGTTCGGCAGGAGTCTGAAGGCGTACGTCTGGAGGACGCGCCCGTTGTAATTGGCGGCGGTCGAGGGATTGGCGGAGCTGAAGCCTTCGAGATGCTGGAAGAGTTGGCTCGCGTCATGGGAGGCGCCGTTGGTGCAACCCGCGCCGTATGCGATGCCGGTTGGATTGACCACAGCTATCAGGTAGGTCTCACGGGCAAGACAATAACCCCTGATATTTACATCACAGTTGGCATATCGGGCGCTAGTCAGCACATGGCTGGCTGTTCCGCGTCGAAGAACATAGTGGCCATTAACCGCGACGCAGATGCCAATATTTTCAAGGCGGCTACTTACGGAGTAGTCGGCGACTGGAAAAACGTGTTACCTTCTTTCCTAGAAACTGTGCGAGAGTTAATTAACTCCTAGTCGGCATCAGTTAACAGAGAGTACTAAGAGGTTCCAATGGACAGTGATTTCGTCTTTGACCTCGACGAAATGATGAATAGCATTAATACGGCTGAGGTAATGTCGATCTTTTTCCCGACATTCCGAAAGTCTGTTGTCATCGATACCAGGACCAGTTCTGATGGGCGGCCAATGATGAAGATCATGCCAATGGTTGCCTCTCCACAGGAGCGACTGCGTAGCATCAGACGGCTTCGTCCTGGATTTCCTCGTGTGCACAACCTGACGGTGGTGCCTTGGCCGAGGTATGTGGACAGCTTGGTTACTCTTGGCCTATGGGATCGCATCGTTCGTAGGTTCCGGGAGCATAATGATGATGAAATGGTGCGGCGTTGCGAAGATGTTCTCTCCGAGCTAAAGCATCTGGAAAAAGAAGAGATGGCTGCGGTCATTCGAGGCGAGAACTACCAGACTATCTGGTCTGCCAGGGGAGAGTAGGCTGTCCGGTTGGAATGAATTAAATAGAGAAGGGCCTGCCAAAAATGGCAGGCCCTTCTTCTTGCCCTATCAGGCAAAAGCAGTACGGCTAAGCCCTGCTCATCTCACGCTCTTTCGACTCCTATATGATACCTTCCACAAGATGGCCCGGAACCTGTTCGTAGTGGTCAAACTCCATCGTGAATGTTCCCTGACCCTGTGTCATAGATCGCAGGTCTGTCGCGTACCGAAGTAGTTCCGCCTGAGGCATCTCAGCCTCAAGCAGGGTCTCCCCGTCGCCCTGCGGCATCATGCCCTGAATTCGACCTCGCTTTGCGTTAAGGTCGCCAATGATGTCTCCGGCGAACTCATTAGGCAACGTGATCTGCACACGCATGACGGGCTCAAGCAGCAGGGGATTGGCCTGCTGCACGCCCAAAACCAGCGCGTGCGAACCCGTAATCTCGAAGCAGATGCCAGACGAGTCTACGGTGTGGAAGCTGCCATCGAATAGGGTGGCTTTTACATCGACAATAGGGTAGCCAGCGATGGCTCCATCCTCCATTGCCCTGGCAACGCCCTTTTCCACAGAAGGTATGTACTCTCGAGAGACCGAGCCGCCGACAACCGTCTGTGCGAATTCGAAGCCTGCGCCTCTTTCCAGAGGTGCGATTTCCAATTTGACGTGACCGTATTGCCCGTGCCCACCAGACTGCTTCTTATGCCTGTACTCCACCTTCGCTGTGCCAGCAACGGTCTCCTTGTAAGCCATTTTAGGAAGCTCAAGCACCATTTCGGACCCGAACTTGCGCTTCATCTTCTCGACTGCAATCTCCACGTGGGTGTCGCCTAGCCCACCAAGAAGCACCTCAAGAGTGTCGGGTTCACGGGTGACCGAAAGACTGGGGTCCTCTTCCACAATTCGCGCCAACGAGCTCGTCATCTTGTCGAAGTCGCAGGCCGACGTCGACAAGACGGCCATCTGGTACAGGGGCAGAGAGAACTCCGGCCCGCCAAGGGTCATCTGGTTTTCCTTGGTGCACAGAATGTGGCCGGTCAACACCGAGTTGAGCTTGGGCGTGGCGCCGATGTCTCCAGTGGCCAGGTCAGTAACGGCCTCCTGCTCTTTGCCGTTTATCACGTAGACCTGTCCGATTCGTTCGGCCTGCGTAGTATTGGCATTGATCAACTGGGTTTCGCTGGCCAAGTTTCCGCTGTAGACACGGAAGTAGGAGAGCTTTCCAACAAAGAGATCGGCGGCCGTTTTGAATACAAGAGCTGCCAGAGGGCCGTCGTTTTTGGGAGGGAGGGAGGTCTCGCCATCTTCAGACATGGCCAGCACTGGCCCAACGTCTGCGGGACTTGGCATGAAGTCCACTATGGCATCCAGCACGTCGCTGGTCCTTATTTGGGAAGTGGTCGCGCCAATCATTACGGGTACGATGAGGCCCGCTGAAATTCCCTGCCTAAGCCCAGAGATCAGTTCAGCCTGGGATATCTCTTCGCCTTTCAGGTACTTGTTTGTGAGTTCGTCATCTGCTTCTACCACGGCTTCGATCAGGTGCTCGCGGGCCGCATCCACCACGTCAGCCATGTCGGCGAGAGCTTCTGCCGCGGAGTCTAGCAGGTTGACTATGCCAGTGAAGTCGGACTCGGCGCCAATAGGCAATTGTATAGGAAAACACTGGCGTCCGAATCGCTCTGTGATGGAGTCCATGACGCGATCGAAGTCGGCGTTTTCGCGGTCCATATTGCTTATGTATACTAGACGAGGCAGGCCCTTTTCATTGGCCATCTTCCACATCTGGGAGGTTCCTACTTCAATACCGTAAGGGCAGGCCACGACAATGATGGCTGCGTCCGCAACCTGTATTGCCGAAATGACCTCTCCTCGGAAGTCAGCGTGACCCGGCGTGTCCAGACGGTCGATCTTGTTATCTCGCCACGGACACGTAATCACAGAGGTCTGAACGCTGCCATGGCGGCGCTCCTCCTCAGGTTCGAAATCCGAGATCGTCGTGCCTTCTTCCACAGAGCCGAGCCGTGTCGTCACACCGGCGGTGTGCAACATCGCTTCGGAAAGTATAGTCTTGCCGGCACCACTGTGTGACATAAGAACGACGTTTCGCAACTGGTTAGTGCTGAATTTGGGCATGCTTACTCTCCTCTCTCCGGTATTTTGGCCTCATTCTAGTTAAAGATTCTCAATCGGGCAATTGGTGCCTGTTTCCCCTTTTACACGGCTGTAACTGGCTGGAGAAATATAGGTTGTTTTGAATTTTACTAGGTAAAGCGGCGAAAAGAGGACTGGCACTTCAGGAATGGAGACAACGGATTACGTAATTAGTATGGTGGATTTTGGGTTAACGTCCCGGCCACCCCTCACCGTTGTCGTTGACCGTGCCGAGCTTGGGCCGGTAAAGTTAAGGCGTGTGGACGGTTTCATCGCTGCACGGGTTTTCTTATTTCTGAATTGAGGGTGTTGCATGATTGGATTTATCGGAGGAACGGGGCCGGAAGGCAGAGGGCTAGCGCTACGATTTGCCCTGGCAGGCGAGAAGGTCCTGATCGGGTCAAGAGACGCTGGTCGGGCAAAAGAGGCGGCTGAGAGCCTGGCAAATGATGCGCCAGCAGGCTCCGTAGGAGGCAAGTCCAACGAAGACGTGGCCCAGGTATCGGATATGGTTTTCATTGCAGTCCCATACACGGCGCAACGCCCTACGCTGGAAGGATTAAAAACACAGCTCGATGGCAAACTAATAGTAAACGTCATCGCCCCGTTGGCTTTTGAAAAGGGCAGGGCTAGTGCCGTCAGAGTGGATGCTGGGTCTGCGGCTGAAGAGGCGAAAGAAATTCTGCCAACCTCCCAGATGGTGGCTGCGTTCCACAACATAAGCGCGCAAGAGCTACTGGTCCCTGATCTGTCCCTGGAAACCGACGTGATTGTGTGCTCAGACGACGCTGAGGCCAAGCAGAAAGTGATGGTTCTGGCGGAAACCATCGCCGGCGTCAGGGCGGTGGATGGCGGAGGGCTCGCCAATGCCCGCTATACCGAGGACCTGACGGCGCTTTTGCTGAACATTAATAGAATCTATAAGGCCCATTCGATGATCAAAATAGTAGGCATCTAGAAAGCAGACATACGATGGAGAGCTAAATGGCTATTCTGGGCCTGATTCTTAGCGTTCTGGGAGTGGTAGCCGGGGCGTCTGTTCCCTTCGAACCGGAGCGCACCCAGGCCTCGGGGAGCATCCAGGTGCTATCTACGTCCCACGTCGTCGACTTTCCATCTAGCGTCACTATGCAGCTGCAGGTCCGCTCCACGGCTGATATTTCTGATATCCAGGTCTTTTACAGGCTAGGCAATCAGTCGGTCACTTCGTATGGGTATCCAGACTTTCAACCCGGGTCACTGGTGGACACGAGTTTCGAGCTGCGAACAGACGGTGATAATTTTCTTCCTCAGGGTATCGTTATCCGATACAGATACGTCATCACAGACACCTCTGGCCAAAAGCTGGAAACAGAGGAGTATTCCGTAGAGTACCTGGACAACTCGAAGACCTGGCAAAGGCTACAAGTTGGCGACATGGACCTGCTGTTTCATGATCGAACTTATGAAGGCGTGGAGAGTGTTGCGGAGGACGTTACCGAAAGTCTGCGTGATGTGAAGCAGCTTTTGAGCGTGACGGCCATCAGGCCACAGAGGGCCGTGATACTCAACGGCGAGCGCGAATCCCAAGCCAGCTTCCCGCCTATTAGCCGAACTACCAGCGATAGGCACGTCTACGGCGGTTTTGCTTTTGGCGATCTAGACGTCTTTGTGCTGGCTGACCTGGACAGGGATGGGATGGTCCATGAAATGACTCATCTGTACATGGACGAGGCTCTATCCGCTCCACGCTCCCACATTCCTGCGTGGTTTAACGAAGGCCTGGCCATGTACTTCGAGGATGGAGATAAGGGCAGGGTGCGCACGGTTTCGAGGGCGTCGGTTTCAGGTAACCTGATGCCGATCAGGTCTATGGAACGCGTGCCGGGCCGCCCTGATGACGTTGGCCTTTTTTATGCACAATCTTGGAGCATCGTTGGCTACCTCATGGACAGCCATGACGAGGAACGCATGGAAGATCTGTTGAATTTCCTGAAGCGAGGTCGGTCGTTTGATCCCGCCTTTGATGCCAGCTATGGATTCGATGTGGAGGAATTGGACCGGCAGTGGAGGGCCAGTGTCAGACGTGGGGCTGCCATATCAGCTTTGCCTGACCCCGGCACGATAGGGACGTCCCTCATCATTGCAGGAGCCATGGCTTTTGCCATGTTGGTGATCCTCATCCGCCGAATTCGAGGCGTGACCGCTCCAGAAGGAGAAGAACTACTAGAAGAAGAGGATGTGGAATTTGAACAGTAATCGTTTAGATTAACAAATTAGGTGTAAAATCCTACTAGGAAGTTTTTCCTTGTGCTAGAATGGCCCGAAATTCCGGTATATTCGTTTAAAATTAGAGTTAGTTAATACGGTTACGCGTCTTAGGCGCCCACAATATGGAGAGCAGGGACACCCGTATGGAGTCCCACCTCATCGACGACGTGTTGGCGTTGGACCCTGGCGGTCTGACCCGGGCGCTGACCTTTGACGAGCAAAAGGGAATACGCGCTATTATCCTCTCTCATCGCCATTTCGACCACGTTAAAGACCTGCTTCCCCTAGGCATAGCCATCCGCACCAGTGGCGTCACCGTGGAAATCTACGCCATTCAGGACACTGCTGACTTCGTGAAGTCCAAACTACTGGATGGTAGTCTGTTTCCCGATTTCCTGGGGTTCCCGTCTGTAGAGAACCCAGTGTTCCACATGAACGTCGTGGAATTCAATAAGCAATTTAAGGTCCTAGACTACACAGTGGTGGCCGTACCGGTTCCCCATGTGGTGCCCGCCGCTGGATTTCAGATCAGCTCAGGCGATACTGGTAGGGGCGTGTCAGATAATTGGGCGAACGTCTCGTCGGATGTGCTGCTCACACCGGATGTGCTGCTCACAAAGGCTACTTTTGGCAACGAGATGGAGGAAACTGCCGATCACGTCGGCCATCTGACCCCAACGCTGCCTAGAGAGGTACTGGACAAGTTTAAGAAGCAGCACAACTACATTCCAAGGGTTATTATATCCCACATGAATCCTCCCTGGGAGGAGAAGATAAGATAGGAGCTCAAGGGGATAACCAAGGAAACCGGCGTCGAATTCCAGATAGCTGACGCCGACGCTGTTTTCGATCTTTAGAGCCTAGCTCGCCAAGGATGCCACTGGCAGAGCGACTAATCTGCACGGCATCCGCCACACTAACAAGAAGGTGCGCCTCATGGTCCGTAAGACGGTTTTCGTGTATGACGACAGCCTTTCCAGGCACAGCCTCAGCGACACTCATCCCATGAAGCCCGAGCGGCTCCGCTACACCTACGAACTACTCGACTCTTACCACGCTTTCACTCCTGACAACTCGTTGCTGGTCCCGCCACGTTCCGCTACTGAAGAGGAGATTCTGCAGTTTCACTCGCGGGACTACTTGGAGGAAGTGCAACGATTAAGCAGTGGCGAACTGTATTCACCGAGCCCGAAGTTTAACTTCGCAGCGGGTGACAACCCACCGTATTCAGGAATGTACGAGGCTGCGCTCAGGTCTACCGGAGCCTCCATGACAGCCGTGGAGGCCTTGCTCTCCGATGAGGCGGATGCGGCCTTCAGCATATCGGGAGGGCTGCACCATGCTATGCCAGGCTACACGTACGGTTTCTGCATATTTAATGATCCCGTCATAGCAATTCAGCGTCTGGTGCAGGAGGGCCTGAAGGTAGCTTACGTGGACATCGATTGCCATCACGGCGACGGAGTCCAACACGCGTTCTACGACACTGATGCCGTGCTCACCATTTCCATGCACGAGTCCGGTAAGTTTCTTTTCCCCGGCACTGGATTTCCCGAAGAGGTTGGAGAGGGCAAAGGCAGAGGATATGCCGTAAATATTCCTCTGTACCCATATACGTCAGACGAGGTCTACCTCTGGGCGTTCAAGGAAATTGTTGAGCCGTTGGTTGAAAAATTCCGCCCGGACGTGCTGGTCACCCAGTTGGGTATCGATTCACATTATCTCGATCCCATCACCCATATGTCTCTGACGACCCAGGGACATAATGCCGTTGTGGCAGCGTGCGCCGCCATGGGCATTCCAAAATGGCTGGCTTTAGGCGGTGGAGGCTACGATTTGCAGGCCGTCGCCAGGGCTTGGACTCTTGATTACGCAGTCATTTCGGGGCAGGTGTTCGCGGACGAAATCCCTGACGCCTACCAGTCGAACTTTCAGGTGGAGACCTTGCATGACCACAAGGAGCTGCTGATCCAGCAGACCGTGGTGAACGATACCAGGAAATTTGCTGAGGAAAGTGTCAAAGCGGTCCAGAGCCTTATCTTTCCGACCCACGGCCTCTCGTCCATCTAGGCTCTGCCTGATTCGGCAGCCCTAAAAAGCACATGATTCGGGAAGCGGCCCTTTGTTCTCAGCGTCAGCGGTGAAGGTCGATTCCAACGCAATTTCCTCGTACCCATTCTCCACAGTGCCTCGCATAGCCACGCCGCCGTAACCAGACGTGTTCATGTGTGCTCTTACTATGATGGTTTGCCCCGGTCCTATCTCGACTGCGCCGCCAGACCTGGTGAACGGCTGCTCTTCGGTATGGCTATGGGCCAACACCCGCCGATACACTAGGTCGCCTTCCTGAGTCAGCACCTCCCACCAGTCGGCGTATTGAGTGCAGCCGGTATCAGGACTGCTGATCGTAACCGAGAAGGAATACGCCGCGTCGGAGCCTTTTGCGCTTACGTCTATTACGTCAGCGAATAGATTCTCGTCAGTATCGTCAGTTGCTTCCTCTTCATTGCTCGCCTCCTCGTTATCCTGACCGAGCACAGGGCTTGATGTCGGTGTTGCCTTGGCCGTTTGGACAGCCACTTCTTACGTAGGCGCAGCAGGCGCAGGCGATATGCATGCAAGGGCTGAAGGTGTCGGTTCAGTGGCTTGGCTTGGTGTAGGACTTGGCGTTGACGTGAAAGTGGGAGACGGGACAGCCATAGCTGAAACCGGTGTACTCGGCGCTGCCGGTGTTGGCGGTGTACTAACCGGCTCCGAAGGCGTGGCTCAGGCTCCAAAAAGCACTAGTAGGGTGATCACTGTAGCTAGAGGGATAATCCTCTTCATGGCCTGCCAAGTATCTCTCTGAGAGTCGATTCCAAGTCTGGGTGCTTAAACTGGAATCCGCTATCAATCAGCTTGGCTGAGTCCATACGCACGCTGGCCGTCATGGCGCCCGCCATCTCGCCTACGCTCAAGCGCAACATGAAAGTCGGCACAGCAAATAGCGTTGGTCTGGAAAGTATCTTGCCCATAGCCTTCGTGTACTTGTGATTGCTCAACGGGCTGGGTGAGCTCATGTTGACGGGGCCTTTCAACTCTGGCGTGACCAGGGCATGTTCGATTGCGCGCGTAAGGTCGTTCAGGACTATCCAACTCATGTACTGGCGACCGGAGCCTAGCTTCCCGCCAAGGCCAGCCTTGAACAGGGGAAGCGTCTTCTTGATCAGGTCAGCTTTGGCATCCAATACCAGTCCGAAGCGCATCGTCACGACACGTATGCCTGCATTGGAGGCTGGCTCCGTTGCCTGTTCCCAGGCCTGAGTGGACTCCCCAAGAAAATCGGTACTGGGCGAGGCGTTCTCGGGCAGCATGGAGTCGCCCTGGTCTCCGTAGTAGCCTAGGGCGGAGGCCGACGCCAGCACCTTGGGCATTGGGTTTAATTTGGCCAACGCCTCAGCCAAGAGCGTTGTGCCGTTGACGCGACTGTCGCGGATGCGCTGCTTTTGCGCCACTGACCAGCGCTTGGCACCAATGTTTTCTCCCGCCAAGTGAACGGCTGCATCTATGCCGGACAGACTTTCAGAATCGATCGTCCCCTGCTCTGGGTTCCATCGGACCTCTCCCTCCAAAAGCTCGCCCTGTTTTCTGACCAGACGAACAATCTGGTGGCCTTGCGCTATCAGATATGGGACCAGCGCAGATCCGACCAACCCGGTGGTACCTGATATAAGTATTTTCATGAATCCTGTCCTTAATTTTGAGGCGACGCCTCTATGAGGTGCACCCCAGTTTACAGCTTTACAATGCGACGCAATGGCGGCTATAATCGGTGGAAAGTTAACAGAATAGACCGTCTATATCAAACCACTGCCGTTTAGAACGTGCAAGGTTAACACCGGTTATGGTTAAGGAGCTTAGCTCTTGGCTATTAGGCCAATACTGGAATTGCCCAACCCGGTACTTCGTCAAAGAGCGAAGAAAATACGGAGCATCGACTCCCAGTTGATGCGTTTGGCTTACGACATGGTTGACACTATGCAGCATGCCAACGGCGTTGGCTTGGCAGCTAATCAGGTTGGCGAGCTCAAGAGGCTCATCGTAATTCAGCTACCCGACGAAGAAGAGGTACGCATCTACTTCAACCCTGAAATCGTCAAGCGGGAGGGCAAGCGGGAAGTTGAAGAGGGCTGTTTGAGTATCCCTGGATATAGGGCGATGATAAACAGGTCCGTCTGGGTAAGGTTCAGGGCTATGGACCATAGCGAAAAGGTTATCAAGTTCAAGGCGGAAGATATCCTCTCCCAGGCCCTGGAACATGAAGTCGACCACCTGAACGGTATTCTCTACATAGACCATATGGAAGAGCACCAGCAATTGATTCCGGTGGACAAATCGGAAGATGACGAAGAGAGCGCCGAAATCGATTCTAACGATGGCGACGCCGACCAGCCGGATTCCTCTGGCTCATCGGTCCTCTGGACTCCCGACGACCCACGAGAAACCCCTGCGTCTCTGAAGATCAAGTAGAAGCTCTTCAGTTATGGATGCTCCCTGTGAAACCACAAGCAACAAGTCAGGCTGATGACTAAACAGTTTGACGAATCAAGTCCTCCTCGCGCCATATCCTCTGCAACACTGCCCCCGTTGGTCCATTTTCTTCGCGACTTCTTTCTGTCCAAAGACAAGAGCGCCTATCTCGTTGGCGGCGTTGTCCGCGACTGCTTGCTGAGCAGGCAGCCTCTGGATGTGGATATCGCCATCGAGGGGGATGTGGCAGGCCTTGGCTCTGAACTGGCGGGAGCCCTGGGTGGACGCTACGTTCAATTGCATCAGGACTGGGACATCGGGCGCGTAGTGGTCCCCGAAGGCGCAGTCCGAGGCAACAATATCGAATACGTGGACCTCTCTGCTATGGAAGGTGGCCTGGAGGCCGACCTGCGCCGCCGTGACTTTACCGTGGATTCCCTGGCCCTGCAACTCAGCGCCACCTTCCAGGATGAGGTTGACGTACTGGACGTTACGGGAGGTCTCAGGGACCTTTATGCCGGGATCGTAAGGGCGAATAGCGACGTTGTTTTTCGAGAAGATCCCGCTCGTCTGCTGCGAGCCATTAGACTGGCTTCACAGCTGGGATTTACTGTCGACGTAGATACCGAATCGAAAATCCGCCGCGATGCCAAGTTCGTATCAGGTGTAGCACCGGAGCGTGTGAGGGATGAGCTCATGCGGATTCTTTCGGCACCGGCCGCTGCGAAATCGATACGC
>CAUZQF010000047.1:0-11361 GCA_963581905.1 Dehalococcoidia bacterium | reverse complement strand
TGGACTACCCCTACGGCACCGCGGTGGACGTGGATAAGCTCAGAGATACGCTGAAGGCCCATCCCGATATCAAAGCAGTGCTGGTGACGCATAACGAGACGTCCACTGGCGTAACAAACGATCTGCAGGCCATAACCGCAGTGGCCAAGGGTGAGTTTGGAAAGCTAATACTGGTGGACGGAATAAGCAGCGTCTGCTCCATCCCCTTGAGCACCGACGCGTGGGGATGCGATGTCGTCGCCACCGCTTCCCAAAAGGGATGGATGCTCCCGCCGGGACTGGCATTTATCAGCTTCAGTGAGGAAGCCTGGAAGGCCCATGCTGAGGCAACCATGCCCAGATTCTATTTCGACATGTCGGCCTACAAACGCTACTTCGAGATCGGTCAGCCTCCATATACGCCGGCCATCTCAATCATGTTCGCGCTGGACCTGGCGTTGCATAAGATTGCGTCAGAGGGCATGGGGACCGTCTTTGAGCGGCATGCCAACATGGCCCATATGACCCGGGACGGCGTCAAGAAGCTTGGCTTGTCGCTGTTTCCTCAGGACGAGAGCACGGCCTCCAACACTGTGACGGCCGTTACGGTGCCAGAGGGAGTGGATGCTTCAAAGCTAATGAATATTCTTCGGACCGAGCATGAAGTAGTGCTTTCCGGTGGTCAGAAGTCCTTGGGCGGCAAGATTTTCCGAATTGGGCATCTCGGTTACACCACCGCAGAGGAGATTCAGGAAGTTTTGGATGCTCTGGCAATTGCTCTGCCACAGGTAGGCTTTACGACTGGTGCCCAGGCTTAGCCTCACACCTTAGGCAACATGACGAGGCCTTGGGTTCCATCACCTCAAATGGAGCCTCAGCCGTTATGTGGTCATCCGGCTAATCGTGAATAATGGCCGCCTGTGTGGTGGACAAACCCTTCGTTCTGTCCATATAACATAACAATCATGAGTTTTCTGAAATACCTGAGTTTTCTGAAAAACCCAAGATCCCAGAAATGCAGAAGGCCATAAACAGGCTTCGCTTACTAGTGGCGTCCATTAAAGGCAAAGAAGATGAGATGGACGGGCTGGTAAGGCAGTTCAAGAGGCAGCTGGAACGAGCGCCACGCCACGCCATCCACGGTGGTAATCCCCTGGAAACCACGCTCAGCATCATGGGAGAGATCCAAGAGCGTCTCGATGCAGCTGTTAAGGTCCGGACCCACCTGGACATGATCAATGAGCTGGAGCGATTTATAGAGGACGCCAGCAATCGTGCTGCCAGGGCCATCACTGATGAGTTCGACGTTCCACATCTCTAATACATAGAAACATTCCAAATAGAAAAGGGGCCGGTATTTCTACCAGCCCCTTTTCTATTTGTCTGCGTGTTGTGAATTAAGCAGGCGAAGGGATAGGCGATTTTTCGGTTGCGTTAGGCCCAATTCCTTCCACATCACCAAAGATACGCCAGATATCGTCGCGCTCAACAGTTTCGTTGGTAATAAGAAATTCTGCCAGCGCCGCCAGCTTGTCATTATGGGTCTCTAGAATTTTTGTCGCTGTCTCATATGCAAATTCGACAAGGCTGTGGACCTCCTCGTCGATGTCCTGGGCGACCTTGTTGCCGTAGTCCCGGTTCTCCGATATATCTCGGCCGAGAAAGACCATCTGCTGGGGGCTGCCAAAGGTTCTCGGACCAAGTTTTTCACTCATGCCGTAGCGGGTAACCATGGTGCGGGCAATGCCGGTTGCCTTTTCCAGGTCGTTGCTGGCGCCAGTGGTGATATCGTCAAAGGTCACCTCTTCAGCGACACGACCACCCATGGCAGCCGCCATAGTGTCCTCAAACTGCCCTTTAGTCCACAGGTGCCTGTCTTCTTCGGGCAGGAACCGCGTATGCCCACCTGTCTGACCGCGAGCAATTATTGTCACCTTGAAGGGATTGTCCGCGTTGGGAAGCACGTAGGCCACCAGGGCGTGACCGGCCTCGTGGAACGCCGTGATGCGCTTTTCTCGCTCGCTGACGACGCGGCTCTTTCGGGCCGGACCAGCAACGACTCGGTCAATTGACTCTGCGAACTCCTCGTTGGTGATAATCGTCTGGTGCCGGCGCGCAGCGAGAATGGCAGACTCGTTAATCAGGTTGGCAAGGTCAGCGCCGCTGAAGCCCATGGTCTGTTTGGCGACCGTCTCCAGGTCTACGTCGTCCGAGAGTGGCTTGCCCTTGGAATGTACTTTGAGGATCTGCTCCCGTCCGTGAACGTCAGGATTATCCAGCATGACGCGGCGGTCGAATCGGCCCGGTCTCAGGAGAGCCGGGTCCAGGATGTCCGCTCGGTTGGTGGCCGCGAGAACTATTACGTTGGTGCTTACGTCGAACCCGTCCATCTCCACGAGAATCTGGTTCAACGTCTGCTCGCGTTCGTCATGGCCTCCGCCCAGCCCAGCGCCGCGGTGTCGGCCCACTGCGTCGATCTCATCAATGAAGATGATGCATGGGGAATTACGTTTGGCCTGCTCGAAGAGGTCTCGGACGCGGGAGGCACCCACACCCACAAACATCTCTACGAATTCAGAACCTGATATCGAGAAGAAGGGTACGTTGGCCTCGCCCGCCACCGCTCTGGACAGCAGGGTCTTGCCTGTGCCGGGAGGTCCTACCAGCAGAACACCTTTCGGTATTTTGGCACCGAGACTTGTGAACCGCTCTGGAAATTGCAGAAACTCAACAATCTCTTCCAGCTCTTCTTTGGCCTCTTCCACACCTGCAACGTCGGAGAATTTCACGGAGGGACTGTTGCCCACGAACATGCGGGCACGGCTCCGACCGAAGCTGAAGGTCTGATTGCTGTTGCCCTGAGCCTGCCGCATCATGAACAGGAGTACGGCTCCGAAGAAGATCAGCGGCAGAAAGTTAATCAAAAGGCCAAACAGGCTTCCGAAGCCGCCGGAGCCCTGTATGTCTAACTGCACGTTGGTTGCCAATAGGTCTATACCGGACTCCTCCAGTATTTCCACCATGGACGAGTCAGCCTCTTTTCGAGAGGTAAATTGTTCGCCGATCGTCGTGTATATGTTGAGCTTGTCGCGATTGACCTCGATCCTGTCGACCCTGCCCGCCGCCGTCATGGTGACGACTTCGCTAATGGGGATCTCATTAGAGCCACCAAGAGGGTTTGAAAACAGGGTGAAGAAAATGGCGAGCACAGCTATGATGATCAGTAGGTATATCAAGGTGTTCCGCATGAGACGGGAGTTCATTCCACCTCCGAAGTTGCCCGCCAATCCATGAAGAAGTGGAAATTTGAGGCGGGAAAGCATGAATATATTACAATACGGCGGAGGCCAGCGCAAAGACTTCAGCTGCACGAAAAGCATGCTCTTTGTGCCAGGAAGGCTAGGCAGAATCCGCATTTCGAGGGTGGCCTAGGCGTTCTAAACTTTTTCGGACAGGTTAGGGCAGACGAAATTGGAGTCAGCTTCTGGCCTTAAATGCTGGGGAAGTCCCCTTGAACCCTACCAGGTGAACTAAGGAGAGTAGCCGTGAAACTATGCAAACGCTGCGGAGACGAAATGGCAGATGAAGCCGGTATTGCGGCAGCTGTGGCTCCGAATCAGCAGACGAACCGGAAAGCCGTGGCCTTCGGGCGGAAAGGTTTGTTGACAGACCGCCAGGGGAGGCAATTCAGGACTCTGGTTCGACTAGTGCAGCGCCAGGGCATCCGGAGCGACACGAACGAAATACGGCAATGATAGTCCATGCCAGTACCTTCTCTGGCCCATTCATTCCCTTCGGCAACGTGATATTACCGCTTGTCATCTGGCTGCTTAAACGTGAGGAGTCCCCTTTTGTTGATCGCCACGGGAAGGCGGCGCTTAACTGAAAGTTAAGCATGATAATTTACATGATTGTAATCGTGATTTGGAGGTTTATCTTCATCGGGTTACTCGTGCCGCTGTTGTTTGTCTCTTTCGGGTCACTCGTGCCGCAGGTGTCTGTTGGCATCGGGTTATTAATAATTGCAGGATTAGTAATATTGCAGGTTGTCTACACTATCATTGTCATAATAAAGGCCAGCGGCGGTAAAGAGATGAAATATCCCCTGACAATACCGTTTTTCAAATAACACCCTCGACCCGACGTCAAAAAGGTCGCGTGGTACAATCGGGCCAGTAGACTAATCGAACCGCCATTGCGGGCAGGGAACGACCCATTAATGGAACGTGCGCAACATTTGAATACTGATAACCAGCGCAGCGACTGGCAGGAGCTCCTTGGAGAAGAGGGCATCGAAGCCATTTTGGTGCAACGGATCGAGGAGCTAGACTCGATTGCCTCTGGCGACGCTCCCAATATCGCCGTCCTGGATCTGGCCGTGCTCTCCATAGGCGACGCTCGGGATTGCATAGAGAAGTGCTCGCACTTGAAACTGCCAACCATCGCCCTTGTGCCTACCCGGCAGGTGCCGAATCTGGACATCCGTATTGAGTTAGATGACTTCGTCTCCAGCCCTCCTGACGCAGATGAGTTGTTGACCCGCGTCAAGCGCATCTTGTGGCGCACCAGGAGCGAACAGGGCGACGATATCATTCGCGCAGGGGACCTGATCATCAACCCGTCGACCTACGAAGTCTCTCTTCGTGGCCGGCGCGTAAACCTGCGTTACAAGGAATATGAGCTACTTCGACTTCTGGCGACTAACCCTGGCCACGTATATACCAGGGACGCCCTCTTGAGCACCATCTGGGGATACGATTATTTCGGCGGAACTCGTACGGTGGACGTCCATATACGTCGGCTGCGAAGCAAGATCGAGGACCCTGAGCATCCGTATATCGAGACCATATGGAACGTCGGTTATCGCTTCCGAGACGAGGTCAACGCCTAGGCGACGCGCTTTTTAGTACTCTCAATCCTCTGGCACAGCCCTGTGATATATTACGCTGCGAGTCCCTAATTTCGAGATTAGGGACGCATGCAAAGCATATTCGTTGAGGATTGTGGAGTCGTAAGTATGGCCCAAGAACGATCAGTCTACCTGAATGGCGAATACGTGGCCGAGAGCGAAGCCAAGCTCCCCATTCGCGACAGAGGCTTCGTTTACGGCGATGCGGTCTTCGACACCACGCGCACCTTTGGCCACAAGATATTCAAGCTTAACGATCATCTGGACAGGTTCTTTCAATCTCTAAAGTACATGCGTCTGGAGTCGCCGCTGAGCAAGCAGCAGTTCGCCGACATCACCATGCAGCTGCTGGAGATGAACCTGCCACTTATTGGCGATGAAGACGACTTCTGGGTGACACAGCGCGTGACGCGGGGAGTACCCACAGGAGACGAGCCCCCACAGCCTTCAACCATCGTGGAGTGCACGCCTCTGCCCTTCCAGCAGCGGGCCAAGTACTACCGAGACGGAATGCCGGTGATCGTTCCCTCCGTGCGTCGTACACCACCGGAGGCCGTCAGTCCCAGGGCCAAGATGCATCAGTACATCAATCTGGTGTTGGCTGAGCACGAGGTCAAAGCGCAGAATCCTGACGGGTGGCCTATCGTGTTGGATATGAACGGCAACCTGTGCGAAGGCCCAGGCAGTAACATCTTCCTTGTCAAAGACGGCGCCGTTGTAACTCCGCGAGAGCAGTACGTTCTTGCTGGAATCAGCCGGGGAACCGCTATCGAACTGGCCCATGAGCTGAATATCGAAGTCCGCGAGGTCGATATAGACCTTTACGATGCCTACACAGCAGACGAGGCCTTCGTGACCTCCACCAGCTTCTGCATCTGTCCGGTCGCATCCTTTAATGGCAGTCCGATGATGAACCCCAGCGTGCCGGGTCCTGTGACCGACAGGTTGATGAAGGCCTACAGCGGTTTGGTTGGCCTTGACATCGCTGGTCAATACCTGTCTCGTATCTAGGCTTGAATGGCCTTTGACGCCTTCCCGAGACGACTCATATAATGAGATTGTGCCGCATTGATGGGCGGCGATGTCGACAATAACGGGAAGTGAGACCTGGATGGCCACTGTAAAGAAGGACGACAAACAACAGGCGTCCTCCCCATTGGACTCCGAAACGCTGCTGGATATGTATCGGCAGATGGTGCTTTCGCGCACTTTGGACGAGCGCATCTGGATGCTGAACAGGCAGGGCAAGGCGGCCATCGTGGCGTCGTCTCAAGGACATGAGGCTGGCCAGATCGGCAGCGTATACGCCCTGGAGCGTGGCAAAGACCAGTTCTACATCTACTACCGCGACCTCGCCGTGATGCTCACCCTGGGCATGACCCCTGAAGAGATCTTGCTGGGCTTCATGGCCAAGGCCGGTGAGCCTCTCAGCGGTGCAAGGCAGTTCCCGACCCATGGTGCCTACCCGGAGCTGGGCCTGGTAAATCAGTCCAATGTCATTGCCACACACCTTCCCCAAGCAGTAGGAGCGGCCCTGGCAGCCAAGATGAAGGGAGAGGACTACATCGTCATCGTTTATTTTGGGGACGGTGCCTCCAGCGCTGGCGACACCCATGAGGCGTTAAATTTCGCATCGGTGCATAAGCTGCCGGTGATCTTCTTCTGCGAGAACAATCGCTACGCCATCTCTGTGCCGCTTCATAAGCAGATGGCGGTGGAGAGCATAGCCAGTCGTGCCGAAGGCTACGCCATGCCGGGCATCTCGATAGATGGCTGTGACGTTGTGGCGGTCCATGAGGCCGTAACCGTCGCCGCCGAGAGGGCCCGCAGCGGCCAGGGACCGACGTTGATCGAAGCAATGGTTGAGCGCTACCTGCCTCATACTAGCGACGACGACGACTCTATTTACAGGTCTAAAGAGGAAATTGCCGAGGCCAAGAAGCGAGATCCGCTCAAGGCCTTGCAGGAGTCTCTCACCTCATTAGGGATACTGGACGAGAAGACGGACAAGCAGTTCCAGGACGACGCACGACGAATCGTTAACGAGGCCACGGATGCGGCAGAGGCGGCACCCTACGCAGACGCCTCCGATTTCTCCGACCACGTGACTTCTTGAATATTTTGAATATTCATTACGGGCCACACGAGAGTGAAGAAGCTTTGTGTTATCGAGGCCATGATTGCTTTTGCGTTAGATCGATACGTCAGATAACCCGCTTTGGAGGAACATCATAGCCATCAAAAACGTCCTGGACGCTGTTCATGACGCCATGCAGGAAGAGATGCGCCGCGATGAACGAGTCTTCGTAATGGGCGAGGACGTGGGTCGCCGTGGAGGCGTGTTCCTGGCCACCAACGGCTTCCTCGACGAGTTTGGGGAGAGCAGGGTGATGGACACGCCATTAGCAGAGTCGGCCATTGCCGGTGTTGCCCTAGGCGCAGCCATGCACGGCATGCGGCCCATAGCTGAGATACAGTTCGGCGATTTCATTTGGCCTGTCTTCAATCAGATCGTGGGTGAGGCTGCGCGTGTGCGCTACGGCACCAAGGGCAAGCTGAGCGTGCCCATGGTCCTTCGCACTCCCCATGGCGGTGGCGTTCGTGGAGCGCTGTACCACTCCCAGAGCATGGAGGCCTACTTCTACCACACGCCGGGCCTGAAGGTGATAGCCCCGGCTACGCCATACGATGCCAAGGGCCTGCTGAAGAGCGCCATCAGAGACGACGACCCGGTAATCTTTCTGGAGCACAAGCGCACTTACCGCCTGGTGCAGGGTGAGGTGCCTGACGAGGAGTACACGCTTCCCATCGGTAAGGCCGACGTAAAGCGTCAAGGCACGGACATCACAATAGTCACGTACGGCCTGATGGTACACCACTGCCTGGAGGCGGCTCAGGAGCTTGAGGGCGAGGGAGTTAGCTGCGAGGTCGTAGATGTCCGCACGCTTCGCCCACTGGACAAGGACACGATTCTAGAGTCTGTCGTCAAGACGGGCAAAGCGCTGATAGTGCATGAGGACAACAAGTTCGGCGGCGTTGGCGGTGAGATAGCTGCTACCATTTCTGAAGAGGCCTTCGAGTCTCTAGACGGGCCAGTAACGCGTCTGGCTGGTCCGGAAGTTCCGGCGATGCCGTATAGCCCGCCGATGGAAGACATGTACATGCTCAGCTCGGCCAAGATTGCAGAAGCCATACGAAAACTGTCGGCGTACTAGCCCTGGAACGCAGTCTAAGCAGCAAAAAAAGGGAGAGAGCCATTTACTCAGGTAGGATGCCCAGGAGCGTCTTTGTGCTGACGGTGGAATTGCCTCATGTGGGCGAATCTGTCACTGAAGGCACCATTGAAAAATGGCTAAAGGCCGTTGGCGACACGGTGGAGAAGTACGATCCTCTGGTTGAAGTTGTCACTGACAAGGTCAGCATGGAGGTCCCCGCTCCCGCGTCCGGCACCATAACCAAGCTGCTGGTCGAAGAAGGGCAGACGGTTCCTATGGGTTCGGCCATCGCTGAACTCGAAGTAGAAGGACTGGTCTCTGAAACGGCACCGATGCCGACTCGGACACAAATGCCAGTCAGTCCAGAGCAAAGCAAGCCAATGGACAAACCCATAGACACTACGGGCGTGCTGCTCAAGAACGTAACAAACGTTGGCCCTACCGGCTCCGGCGGCCCTATAACCCAGGGCATTACCTCGTCCGAAGGGACCGCTCAAGCAAAGCAGCGCTACTCGCCGGCCGTGATGCGCCTGGCCGAAGAGCATTCGGTCGATCTGACTCAGGTTAGCGGCACGGGCATGAATGGACGCGTCACTCGCAAAGACGTGCAAGCCTTCATAGACTCGTCTGTGTCTGCGCCTTCTGTAACAGTCCCGTCCGAGCCAATTGCTCAGGCAAAATCTGCACCCGTTTTGTCTCCCGCAGCGGAACCTGGCGCGGATGAAGAGCGTGTGCCGCTGTCGGTGGTGCGCCGTATGATCGCCGCCCGCATGGCCGAAAGCGTTTCGCAGATTCCCTCAGCCTGGAGCATCACGGAGATAGATGTCACGGGACTGGTCCGGCTTCGCGAATCCATAAAAGAGAGCTTTCAACAGCGAGAGGGCGTGCCAATCACCTATTTGCCCTTTGTAGTGAAGGCTGTTGCAGAGGCTCTTAGGGAGAACCCATTGCTGAACTCGTCGTGGGACGGCGACGCCATTCTGCTGAAGAAACGAATCAATATTGGTATGGCGGTTGCGGCTCCCAACGGGCTGGTAGTGCCTGTGATTCGTGACGCATACTCGCTCAGCGTGGCCGGACTTGCAGCGCGTATGGACGACCTTGCTCGCCGCGCTCGTCAGGGTAGTCTGTCGTTGGAAGAGGTGCAGGGTGGCACCTTTACGGTCAACAACACGGGTGCCCTTGGGACAACGGTTTCCCAGCCCATCATTAACTTCCCGCAGGCCGCTATCATGACCACCGAGGCCATCGTGAAGCGTCCGGTTGTCGTCGCTGGTGATGCCATTGCCGTTCGATCCATGATGAACATCTGCCTGACCTTCGACCATCGCATCATGGACGGTGCGGAGGCCTCTGCGTTCGCCATGGGCGTGAAGCGTCGTTTGGAAGCCATTGGGCCTGAAACCGGCGTTAATTAGGTTCGGCCAATGCAAGACCACTGCCTGGTTAAATCTTTAGGTCTCGTGCCGTATCAGACTTCCTGGGACATGCAGCGCAGTATTCACGCTCAAGTCGCCGAAGGGCAGTCCCCCAATTCGCTTCTCTTACTGGAGCATCCGCACGTCTACACCCTGGGACGCCGCGGCCAAACCTCCGATATTCTCGCCGACGAATCTCTGTTGAAAAAATTAGGAGCTGAGCTTCATCACGTGGATAGGGGCGGTGAAGTGACCTACCACGGGCCAGGCCAGCTAGTGGGTTACCCCATTGTGAACCTGCGGCAGTGGAGAGGCGGTCCCCTCAAGTTTGTGCAGGCGCTGGAGCGAACGCTCATCTCTGCCCTACAAGAATATGGCATCGAGGCCGAGTCGGAAGACAGGCCCACCGGTGTCTGGGTGGGCGACGCCAAGATTGCGGCCATTGGCGTTAGGGTGAGCCAGGGGGTGTCCATGCACGGCTTCGCCCTCAACGTGAGCCCTGATCTGTCTTATTTTAAGCACATCGTCCCGTGCGGCCTGCCGAATGCCGACGTGACGTCCATGGCCCAGCAGTTGGAAAGGGCTCCCGAAGTCGGTGACGTGGCAGAGGCAGTGACGCGCTGTTTTGGCGAGGCGTTCGGAATGGCGATGGAGTTGCCTAGCGAGAGTTTATAAGAAAAGCGCTGGTCTCACTGATGAACGCTGCCTGATTGTCCACCATGACGGCGTGGCCTGCGTCGGGGACTGTACGAAGAATCGCGCTTAGGCAGGCGGCCAACATCTTCTCGACAGCTTTCTCCGTCAATAGCTTCGAGTTTTCGCCTCGAAGAATCAGCGTAGGGCACTTGATGGCTGACCACAGTTGCCACATGAGGGCGTCGCCTTCTGATCCGCTGGAAGAGGTCACGGAGTCCACACGAGGGTCGTACTTCCATGTCAGCTTGCCATCAACAGTCTCTTTGATGTTGTGGCGTAACCGGTGGGCGATTGTGTCGTCGCCCGGAACAGGGATCTCTCCGCGAGACCAATTCAGCGCCTGTCCAAGATCGGCGAACTCCGTAGGTCGCGTCGATGCCGACTGCCGTATCTCCTGCGACCCCTCAGGATTAATCTCAGGGCCGATGTCCACCACGGCCAGCGCCTTGACCAGAGCAGGGTTCATGGCCGCATGGGCAAACGCCACAATGCCGCCCAGCGACTCGCCGACCAGGGTGACCTGCTTGAACTGTAACTGTTCGATGAACGCAGCCAGGTCTGTCAGCAGCGTCTGTCCTTCGTAATTGCCATTGCTGGCCCACTCACTGTCGCCGTGACCCCCGCATGTCCAGCGCCAGGACGTGGAACCGCTCTTGCATGACGCTCGATAACTCGTGCCATGAGTGGGCGTGTCCGTGGATGCCGTGAATCAGGACTAAATGCGGGGCGTTGTCGTTTCCCCAGTCCAGGTAATTTAGTCTCAAGCCGTTGCAGGACAGTTGCTTTGTTTGTGATTTTGGTGATGGTGGAAAGAGAGTGCCTCGATGGCTTGGTAGCGGCGTTGCTGGTATGGCGCCGTTTTCAATTTAAGTGCTTAGGACCTGCAAGAGTCTGTGATTGGGACGTATTGAGAAGGTCGTTTTCCCAGTCAGAGCCCATGGTCATTGATCGAATATAGTGGTAAATATCGTAGATCAGGCTCAGGGTTAAAGCAAAGATCATGAATGATGTTCTCATTTATTGCACGTAATCAGTTTATTTAAAAGTGACCCGCTAATTTAGGGGGGCCACGCTCGTGGTTGAATGCCTTGTCCACCTGATGTAAAATATCGTCCACCACTGATATTTACGCTGGTAGTTGTCA
>CAUZQF010000046.1:0-11381 GCA_963581905.1 Dehalococcoidia bacterium | reverse complement strand
GCTCCATTCTGCCAGTAACGTCCGTAACGAGTTCCTTTAAAACGGAAGTCTTGGTTGGGTTTGCTGAAATTCGGTATGAGTAGTCGTCATAAAGGGAATCGCGGTCGACGGACTCCTTGATCTGAAGTATGTGGCAGTTCTCGCAGAGCACCAGGGTTATCGGGACCTTGGCGTCAGCCAGAGGATGTCCCTCGTTGGACTGCACAAACGTAGTGGACAGGTACTGAGGCTCGAATCTCACGCAGTCTATAATGTCAGGGCGACCACAACTGCGACACGCGGTTATATTCCTGTAAAGCTCCGTAGGTCTGCTTCGGGTAACATGCAACATCATTTTCGACCTGCTGATTCAAAGGTTCTAAAGCGTGAATTCCGCCCATTCATACTCAGGGCGGCCAAATTGTTATTTCAAAGGTTAATAAACTGTTTGCTGTATTTGGTATTTACTCCTGTGTAAGGCATGCCTACTGCGAGAATGTCGTCACCTGAACTGACATTCCTAACTGGTAATTCAATTCTTATTTTACTGGTTACAGTGTACCTGATAGCGAAGCCGTCTGCGGGCAAAAAGATAAGGGGAAATTCCCAACTTTTGTCTGCTTTAATTACCAGGATGCACCTGCCATTAGCGTCAAAGAGCTTCTTGTTATGCTCCCAATCGGTGTTCAGTTCTGAGAGGCCAACGCGACCTGCAAAGGCCCTGACATGGTCTGATTTGCTAATTACCCGTTAGACGCGTTACACGCCGTTGGCAAGCACGCCACATTAATGGGGTTCCATTCAGCCTACGATAGTTCCGTGAACAGGCCTGGGTATGTGAAGTGCTGTTGACGGGAAAATAAAGTGAACAGTTGTGAATGGCAGGTGAATCGAGGGCTGGCCAATCTTATTTTATGACCCTTGTTGATTAATGTTTGGCCCATGTCGAGCCCAGAGCTGGCTGTTTTAGGATGAGCCTGTGCGGGCATGTCCCTGTTCACATATCGGGAATTTATGACAAGCGACCTGGCCTACATGGCCCCAAATTTGAGGCTATTTTTGACATCTGCCGGGTTAATTCCCTGTCAAACCACACAACCCCAACACCGGTTACACATCCTCCGTGATATATATTTGAAGTGTAGGCCAGCGAGACAGGCGGCTAACTATGAACTTTAGTTATCAACCGCAGTCGTTTGGCATATGCGCGGGAACCTATCAAATATACACACTACAGCCTTAACGACGAAACGGCGGTCCTCTGGGTGGATGATGAGGATGAATTGGCAGGATTGCGAATCCGGAGCCATATTGGTTGGATTCGGTCCATTGTAAGGTAGAGGTGTATCTAATGACAAAGAGAGCAGCCAGAGTACTGGGGTTATTGGCCATATTTGCTGCGGTTTTCGGATTAGGTACAGCGTCGATTTCGATTGCTGCTCCCAATTCGACGCTGATCGTGGGTACGACTCAGGTAGCGTCTGGCGACACGATTTCTATCCCCATGACAATCGACAGTCTGCCCACTGGTCTCACCGGGTATGACATCGATATCGAAGTGGCAAACCCGGCCACTGCTGTTATTATCGGCGTTATCTTTAGCTCTGCTTTCGTCCTTACAAGCGACAGCATCGAGAGCGATGGCTCTGGTGCCCGTGTCATTGGGGTGGACCTCGGTTCTCCAGGTCTTGTAGGGCCTGGTGGCACTGGTGTTGAACTTGTCACTCTCAGAGTGAAAGGCCTGGTTGAAGGCGTCACGTCTATTAATGTGACATTGAACAAGATGGATGACGATGAAGGTAATGTAATAGCGCCGGCTCTAGTATCGGGTTCTGTGCAGGTCCTTAATTCGCCTCCACTTGTTAATGCAGGCCCAGATGTCGTGGTGAACCTGGGAGATAATTTCATAGCGAGTGGTCAGATTAATGACCTTGGTGACAGTGTATGGACTGGCACTGTCGACTACGGCGACGGAACGTCTGGGCCCTTGACGACCATATCTGGAACATCATTCTCGTTGAATCATGATTATCAGGCCTTGGGTTTGTAAATTGTGACTGTAGATATATTCGATGATGACTTAGCATTGGGGACCGACACAATTCAGGTGGGAGTCTCCAAGGTGTACCCTGTGCTTCCGGGCCTTGTTAATCCTGCCCAGGACCTAAATGGTGATGGTCTGGCAGAGGATATTGATGGCAATGGTCGCTTAGACTTTGATGATGTGGTTAAGCTGTTTAAAAACGTAAATTCACAAGTCGTGACAGGCAATTATAGCGACTTCGATTTCAACCACAACGGGTTCATGGATATGGATGACATAGTGCAACTATTTATGATCCTGGTATCCAAGTTCGGCTAGAACCGGATCAAGTATCGGTATGTTCAAAGCCTACCTACCTGCTATATGTAGGTAGGTAGGCTTTTTTGTTGCCTCGGAGATAAGGTCTCAGTCAGTCGGCCCTGATTGGAAATCTGAATAACATAAATCATGCCGGAACAAAGGGAGACCTTATTACCTTCTGAAAATGAACTGACACCCCTAAAATAGAAATAATTGACGAATCTTAGATTTCGTTCAAATGGCAGTAAAGGGGCAGTGGGTGTCGGGTTTGATCAGGGCTGTGCTAAGCCGAGCTACATTATTTTCCTTGACCGTAGGGGTGCTAGCCGCTGGGTGCGCACTCAACCCCAGTTCTGATTCAATAGAAATAGCTACACCTAAACTGATTAGAATTTCTGCAGAGGCTCCAGCAACGCCCGTCGCCACAGTCACGCCAACCTTCACTCCAACGGCGACCGCTACATCATTGCCGATTAGCCTTCCGGCGCCTGTGGATACACCTGACCCAATCAAAACGCCTACGCCGGTTGTAAATGTGGCACCATCTTCGGCGCCCACACCTTCAGCCACGCCCGTACCTTCCGCTACGCCAACACCAACTGCAACGCCCATTCCTTCAGCCACGCCGACGGCGACTTTGACAGCTAATGTTGCACCTCAATTTGAGGTAATCGAATTCGACCGTAAAACTGTGCTCTCGGATATAGACTTGTCGACCAGCGTCAAACCTGAAGAAGAGTTCGAAACGCGAGTAAGAGGCAAGGACGACGACGGCAACATGTCATACATTGTGCTTGAAGAGGAAGACGGTACTGTCCTGGAGAGGGAGGACTGTGGCCCCCGACGAGGCAGTCAATGTACGGTCATATGGAGGCTGACCGCACCGGAGTTTAGCGGGCGTCTGATGTAGTTCTATGCGGTTGCCGTGGACGCTAGAGGCGAGTCTTCCAACCGAATCTTGCTTCAAGCAGAGACGCGAAAGGCTTCCCGAACTGGAGGCGGAAGCAGTGGAGGCAGCGGGAGTAGCGGGAGTAATACTCCGCCCCCGACACCGACTCCCATACCTCTCCCTATCTTGGCGATTTCGGATGGACAAACGGTGGAAGGTGAGACCTCATTCCATGAAATAGTATTGGATGTCGCCCGTGGTGGAGTAGCGGGGTTTGACATCGTCTTTGTAATAGATGACCCGACGGTCGCCCAAATCGTTGGCGTTACTTTTGCACCGGCATTTAACGTTATTGAAGGCCGTTCCAAATTCCCTACCGTTTACGAAGTACATTTATCTGTGGTGGACGTGGCTCAACTGGTCACCGATGAAATGATAGATGTGGTATTTGCAGTCGTCGAATTGCGAGCTGAACCGTTACCTGAAGGCGTCTCGTCTCAACAGACCTTGCTTAGGTTATCAAACGGCCTTCTTGGAATTCAGGACGACTTTAACAGCGTTCCAATTGATGTTGAAATGCAATTTGGTGTACTTGTAGTCAACTAACGTGCCGACAATATTCGTGACGCACCTGCAGTGCCGTTTAGACACGTTCTTGTTAAGGCTGGTGTCCCGCACCCACTCGCTTGGCGGAATTTTCATCTGCAATGACAGATTCGGGGTGGAAGACTTAAGCCTTCAGCCTTAGAGATCTGGCAGGTCCGCCGTAAGTTCCGGCTCAAGCTCTATGCCTAGTGATGCCAGTGCCCGGTGCAGCATCGCGTAGTAGCTAATGACCACCACAACGTCCACGGTGCCCTGCGGACCAAGTAGATGGTCTATAGCCTGAACCGTCCTCTCGCTGAGTGCGCCTTTAAGGACCAGTTCTTTGGCTGCCCCGACATAGACGCCTTCCTTGGGCGGCAAACCCATTGGGGCTTTCCCGGAGCGTATCGCTTCGATGACCTCTTCACGAACGCCGACCTGCCTGGCCACCGGCTCATGATGTGCCCACTCGTACTGGCTATTGAGCGCTCTTGCCGTTCCTAGAATGGCCGTCTCCCTGATAACGGGGTCTAGCGAAGATTGCAGGCGTATGTGTTCTCCCAGTTGGGCAACGCTGGCCGCCGCATCCGGGCTGTTCATGAGAAGCTGGAATGAGAGCGGTATTCCTCCCCCTTGGATGCCGCCTCTGGTTTCTGCGACGTGGTCGTAGAGCGGCTGCTTGTCTGGAGGCAGTTGATCTCTGGAAATGTAAGGTAATCGAGCCATTGGAGACCTCTCTTTTTTCGAATTTGTAGTGTGACTATGAGGCGCGTTTGCGAATGTCTGCGGTCACATCGTCTTGCAGTTTCGCCAGGGTGTGACTGATTCTGACGTCGAATTCGGCAGGCGCTTCGATCACCTTATGCTCATCTGGAAGCAGAACGAACTCTCTGGCAAAGCGTTGCCGAAGTTCAGATAGTATAGGGTGTTCCGCAGTCTTGGCGCCGTTCGTCATGACAGTCTGTAGGAGAGATTCACTATTCGATGGCTGTAGCTCTCCCTCCGCGGCAATAACGTCATTGGAAAACTTCCCCTGTGGGTCTCGATACCTGAAAACCTGCTTTGCACCGGCAAGAGTCTGTTTTTCAGTGCTCAGCTTCAGGGTGGGCCTGCCGTCGTACTCCACCAGCTTATAGGCGCAGTCCGTCCATGGCGCGTCCGCAGAAACACCTACCTTGGTGCCCACGCCAAAGCCGTCGATCGCTGCCCCTGCTGATAAGAGCCGTTCAACCTCGAATTCGTCCAGACCACCGCTGGCAAAAATCTGAACGTTGCTCAGTCCTGCCTTGTCCAGGATTTCCCTAGCCTTTAGCGACAGGTCTAGCATATCACCGCTATCCAGGCGAATGGCCCTAAGCTCGTGGCCGTGCTCACGCATTTCCAAAGCAACCCTGGCAGCGTTTCTGGTGCCCTCCAGCGTGTCGTATGTGTCGACAAGAAAAGTGCTGGTGTCTGGAAACGACCTGGCATAGGCTCGAAAGGCCTCCGTCTCATCTTCGAAAGCTGTGATGAAAGAGTGGGCCATGGTGCCGACGGTCGGGATGTCGTATAGCCCGCCCGCCAAGACGTTGCTAGTTCCTGCAAATCCGGAGATGTAGGAGCTGCGGGCCATCTTATTTGCGGCCTCTGTGCCATGAGTTCGGCGGGCTGCGAAGTCGACGACCGTTTTGCCTCTTGCGGCGTGCACCACACGGGACGCCTTGGTGGCTAGGATGGTCTGTAGGTTAATCTGGTTAATGAGGAAGGTCTCGATTAGCTGGACCTCGATCATAGGGCCCTCTACTTCCAGCACCGGCTCGCTGGCGAAGAAAATCGTACCCTCTTGCATTGCTCGGACATTCCCAGTGAACCTGAGTTCCTTTAGTGAGTCTAGGAACGCATCCTGGAACTGGCCAGTTGAGCGGAGGTAGTTCAGGTCGTCGTCGGCGAAGCGAAAGTCTTGTAGGTAGTCGAGAACTTCTTCCAGACCGGCGGCGACGAAGTAGGCACGATTGGGAGGATACTGGCGAAAGAACAGGCTGAACCTGGCTCTGGCGATCATGTTGTTCTGCCAGTAAGCCTGAACCATAGTCAGCTCATAGAGGTCCGTGAAGATCGCGTTTGAGAACGATTTGCCGCCCATACCTATTGCCGTCTCTCCTCGGGGCATTTCCAACGCCAAGTGTACGGAGCCTGTTTATGGGCGGTCAAGCGTTTGAGTTCAACTCGCTCAGTGCGTCCAGATGACCTTGCGTGACTATCCCTGAGACTTCTTGACCTTTTCCAGCATCGTGGGCGGTAGTGGGAATAGCCATCCCCGACTCCTGATGATGTCCTGTGCTAGAGCTGGAGGAATAGCGACGATGATCTCGGGCTCAATGGAGAATCGCCCGTCGAATCCACCCATGGCGCTACGGGCGTGAATCCCTGCGAAGCCACCGGCGTCAACGCCATCTTCTGCATAGGTGCTTCGGGGGCCGCCAAAGACCGACTGCCACCTGAAAGAGAAACCGTTCGTTACGGCAGGTGCTGCACTGGAGGCACCTCCGCCCGGAGTGACCACCATGCCCAGCGCCTTCACCGTGTAAAGAACGTCGTTTAGGTCGCCCTCGCCACCGCAGCTCAGAGCCCAATGGAGCCTGCGGATGAGGACGTCCGCTGCATCCTGTGCCCCCTGGAAGCCGTGTTCGATGCGATCCTTATCGTCGTTCATCGGGTACTTTCCGGCGGACGTGCCGGATAGGAACACGAGTCCGCTCTCCTGTAATACGACAGTAGCGATGCCAGCCTTGGCTAGTGAGACTACGTTCTCATCGAAGGTGCCGAGCGACAGGCTCATCTCGCCAATACGGTCGTATACGTTGAAGGTCCGGCGCATTTCGTCAGGAATTAATGACTCGTCGTAGTACTTGCTCATGAACGCTTACCCCTCAAGTTGAAATCCGTATCAGCGTGGGAATAATAACAGATGGGAAAGCCACTGAAAACCGTAGAGGGCAGCCAATGGCCGCCCTCTAGTAGCATCTGATTACATATTCAGGCTATTACTTCACCAAGTACAGGGTCGGGTAAATGAAGATCCAGGCAACGTCGACGAAGTGCCAGTACTTCACAGCGCCTTCAACCCCCCAGTAATTCGAAGAACCGAACGCCCCAGCCTTCCGTCCTTTAACGTAAACGATGATCAGGAGAATGATTCCGCTGTCGGAAAGGGCAGAGTGCTCTTTAACGTAGCCAACATAAACACTGCTGTCACGCAGGATGAACAACCTGACATTGCCCACACCTTATGGGTGATCAAGACCGAACTGCATCCTGGTGAGCTTCCGCTAAAAGGGCCTGGACTGGGAATTGACGTCTCCGATGTGGATGTCTGGGCTGCCGTGCCGGCCATGAATTCGGGCGAAGAGAATACGCTTAATCTCAACCTCGTGGCAGGAAGCTAGGTCCTGGTCTGCAACGTCGTTCCAGATAACCCAGACCTAATTTCACATTACGAGCAGGGAAGTTACACCGGCCTCACTGTAAGCGAATAGGGCTTTTATTCATATTTGACCGGCTTATTCATTGAGTTCTCAGCGAAGTTAGCAATGGCCACAGACTTTCCTCTCCCGCAGCGCCAAGTTGGTTCTCAGAAGAGTGCTCAAGCCTGTCTTTGTGCTAACATACGGGCGTCTCGGACACCGAGACTATCTTCTGCAGAGGTAGAGTAAATGACGAGCACTGCTTCACCTAAACCCGATTACAAGGTAGTTGGCACAAACCCCATCAGGCACGATGGCGTAGAAAAGGTCACAGGTCGTGCGTTGTACGGCGCTGATATGAATCTGCCGGGAATGCTTTACGGAAAAATTCTTCGGAGTCCGCACGGACATGCCCGCATCTTATCTGTCGACACCAGCAAGGCCGAAGCCCATCCAGACGTTCGCGCTATTGCGACCTTTAGTGATTTTGCGAACCCCGGGCCAACAAAACAGGAAAACGTCATGGGAGTTTCTCTCGCGGAAAACCTGTTGGCCAACGACAAGGTCTATTACAAGGGCCACGCGATCGTTGCCGTGGCGGCCACCAGTGTACACGCCGCTGAGGACGCCCTAGCCCTTATCGACGTTCAGTACGAGGTACTGCCTAGCGTTTCCACCGTAGAGGAAGCCCTGGCCTCCGGCGCACCGATCTTGCATGAGGACTGGGTTGAGAAGGGCGGAACAGGCGGAGCGCCTCTGAGCAAGAATATAGCTGTTCACGAGCAACACGCCTCCGGCGATCTGGACAAGGGATTCACAGAAGCGGATACCGTTCTGGAGCGCGAGTACAGGACCTCATCGATCCACCAGGGTTACCTAGAGCCACACACGGCCACCTGCTGGTGGTCTCCTAACGACAGGCTAACCATCTGGTGCAGCAGCCAGGGCCACTTTGGAGTTCGCGACAGGACTTCCAGAGTCCTCGGCATACCTGTATCAGAGATCAAGGTAGTTCCCATGGAGATTGGCGGCGGTTTCGGCGGGAAGAACCCGATTTATCTGGAGCCAGCAACCGCTGTACTGTCCAAGAAGACTGGACATCCCGTAAAGATGACGATGACACGGGCGGAAGTCCTGGAGGCATCCGGACCCACGTCAGGCGGACACATCAAGCTCAAGGTTGGCGTCACCAGTGCAGGTAAGATCACCGCGGCCCAGGCCTACTACGCCTTCGAGGGCGGGGCCTACCCCGGCGCACCGATCTCTGGTGCAGCAGCGGCCATATTCTCACCATACGTTATCGACAACGTGCAAATTGACGCCTTCGACGTAATGACCAACAAGCCGAAGACTGAGGCCTATCGCGCACCTGGTGCTCCTCTTGTCTGCTACGGCGCTGAGAGCATTATGGACGAGTTGGCTGAAGCAATCGGCATGGAGCCCATGGAGTTCCGGCTGAACAACGTAGCCACCGAAGGCACTCGTCGCGCCGACGGCGCTATCAACGGCCCGCTCGGCGCAAAAGAGGTCATGGAGACGACCCAGTCCCACGACCATTACCAGTCGCCGCTGCCTAAGGTAGAGGGCAAGCTGGTTGCGCGGGGCGTCGGTATGGGCTTCTGCAGAAACAACTCCGGAATGTCCAGCGCGATCGCCAACGTGATGTCCAACGGCAGAGTCAGCCTGATAGAGGGCTCTGTGGACATCGGAGGCTCTCGCACGGCAATTGCCCAGATGTTTGCAGAGACGCTGGGACTTAAGATCGAAGACATCATCCCCAGTGTGGGAGACACCGACTCGGTAGGATTCACCTCCAATACCGGAGGAAGCGGAGTCGCCTTCAAGACAGGCTGGGTAGCGTTTGAGACTGCCAATGACGTAAAGCGGCAGATGATTGAGCGCGCGGCCATGGTCTGGGAGACCGACGTAAGCCAGGTGGAATACGTTGATGGCGGTCTTCGGCATAAGACAGACAACGACCTGAAGATGACCTTCAAAGAGATGGCGGCAATGATGCCTCAGACCGGAGGGCCAGTGGTCGGCCGGGCCAACATGAACCCTGGTGGTTCAGCTGGCTCCTACGCCTCCAACATCGTGGATGTGGCGGTCGACCCCGAGACCGGTAAGGTAGAAATCCTGCGCTACACAGCGATACAGGATGTCGGTACGGCCATCTATCCCGTGGTTGTCGAAGGACAGATTCAGGGTGGAGCAGTCCAGGGCATTGGCTGGGCGCTAAACGAAGAGTACTTCATGAACGACGGCAAGATGCAGAACGTCAGCCTGCTGGACTATCGTATGCCCACCGCGCTGGACCTGCCCATGATCGACACGGTGATAGTTGAGGTGCCGAACCCCAGCCATCCCTACGGCGTGAAGGGTGTTGGAGAGGCCAACATTGTGCCTCCGCTAGCTACGCTGTCCAACGCGGTAAGCAGGGCCATTGGCAAGCGCATGTACAGCCTGCCCATGAACCCGCAAGCCGTTCGCGAGGCCATAGACAGCTAAAATTTCAAGCAGAGGAGAGGGGAATTGGTTTAAATCCGACAGCTTTCCAGGGAGGTTCATTCGTTGCATCAGGTCACGATTCGAGCCGTAACGTTGTTGGATGTCGATGTAGTTTTTCGTCTCCTCTGCAAATTCGCAACCAGCTATGAGCCGCCGCACGCTGCCTTTGACAGGAATTACGCGAAACTTCTTGAGAACGAAGGAACGGACCTTCTGGTGGCTGAACAGGACGGATCAGTCGTGGGTTACGTCCTCGCTTCTGACTCGTTGACGCTATTCGCTAATGGCGTCGTAACGGAGTTATATGTGGAGGAAGATCGACGCGGCAGTAGGATCGGGCGGGCATTAGTGTAGCAGCCCTGTAATAGGGCACGAGATCGTGGTGCGGTGGAAGTAACGGTGCCCACGCGACGGGCTAGCTCTTTCTACCTGACTCTTGGCTTCGAATTCACTGCTGAGTTCTTCAAACTGAATCTAGAGAATTAAATAACCGTCTCGCCATTTTGCGAGACGGTTATTTCGTATCAGTACAAATATTCTTTGTGCTGCGAACTGTGGTGACGACTTTACCCCTATCCCTCCGCCCTGGCCAGGAAGTCGCGAACGACGCTCATGTAGCGCTCCGTCTCGTCCCAATAAGCCATGTGGGCGCTGTTCTCATAAGCCACGAACTCGGCGTTGGGCGTCAGGCTGGCGTACCACTCCACGGTGTCCGGCGCTGCCTCGTCCACACGACCGCAGGAGTACAGCGTCGGCACGCTGATCTTATGCAGATCACCGGAGCGGTCGTAGCCCTTCAGGTTGCCTGTTATGTAGAACTCACTGGGCCCCCACATAGTATCGTAGACAATGGCACCGCGGGTTGCGCGGCCCTTGAGCATGGCGGGTGGCATGGGGTCCATGAGCCGAACGTGCCGCCGGGTGAAAACGTCTTCAGCCTTTCGGTACTCGTTGGAATCAGTTGTGCCGTCAGCCTCGTTTCTGTCCAGGATTTCTTGCACGTCGAGGGGTAGCTGGCCGCGATATCGATTGCAGTCCTCGATCCATTTCTCGATGCTAATACATGGACTGGACATGATGAGGCTCTGCACGCCTTCCGGATGAGTCAGGTAGTAGTCTGCGCCCAGCATGGTGCCCCAAGAGTGGCCCAAGATGTGCGTGCGGTCCAGGCCCAGCTCCTTCCTCAGAAGGTGCAGCTCCTCCACGAAGCGCTCTGTGTTCCACAGGCTCAGGTCGTCAGGGCGGTCGGAATTGCCACAGCCTAGCTGGTCATAGAAGATCACAGGCCGTTCGTCGGCCAGAGCTCTTAGCGGCTCAAGGCCGTAGTGAGTAGACCCCGGCCCGCCGTGCAGGGTAATCAGAGGCAGACCTGGCCCGTCGCCGACTACCTCGTACCAGACCTTGCCGCCCGGGACTTCCACGAACCCCTCTTTGGATACTACAGCCAATCTAACCACCTACATGAGGCAATATTATTTGCAAATTCTGATATACAACAGTTTAAGTGGAGAGGTGTTTGGCCATGAAGTCCTGCATCATCACCGTGGCTTGGTCCGTCTTAGGCGAGGCATCTTTCACGAAGCTGTGGTACATGTTCTCGAACAGCTCCAGCTTAATATCTCCGCCTGCCTCT
>CAUZQF010000045.1:0-11609 GCA_963581905.1 Dehalococcoidia bacterium | reverse complement strand
CTCAAACGCGAACATAACCTGAACATGATGACAGCCCGCAACGTTCGAGAACGGGGCATCGTAGACGTGATGACCGACGCGATGAATACGGCATCGGACGGCGTGGATGCGGTCTAGGTGAGCATAGACATCGACGTTATTGACGCGCATCAGTCCACAGGCACCGGGTCTCCTGAGTTCAATGGCGTCCATACCGCCGATTTCTTCGAGGCAATGGATATACGCTTAGCAGTTTCGACAAAATGGCGGCCTTCAATCTGTGTGAGGTCTCGCCTGAGTGGGACCCGTCCGGGCAGACGGAGCGCATCGCGGTGAACGGCATGCTGAGAATATTACGCCCTCGACTCTTCGATGAAGTAAGTTTGGACTGAGGCTGCTTGATGTCACAAGAATTACGCATAACGGCAGGGCCATACGTCTTTAGGGCAAGGCTGGAGGACGCTGCGCCGGTGACGTGCAAAGCGTTCCTGGAGTTGCTACCATTTCGCAACAAGATCATCCACGTGCGCTGGAGCGGAGAAGCGGTCTGGGTGCCCTTGGGTGATGCAAAAATCACTTCTGAGTACGAGAACCACAGCACTTATCCATCCCGTGGAGACATACTGTTGTACCCCGGTGGCATAAGCGAGACGGAGATCTTGATCGCATACGGGTCAACGTCCTTTGCCAGCAAGATGGGTTCCCTGGCCGGTAACCATTTCCTCACCATTGTAGATGGCCTGGAAAACCTGACAGCACTGGGCCAGCTGGTGCTCTGGGAAGGCGCTCAGGACATCTTGTTCGAGCAGCTATAACCTTTCGTATATTTCCTGTAACTGAGGTACTTTAATGTCGCTTCCACCACATAGAGTTGACTACACGCCCATCATCGACCGGCCAGAGATCACGTGGCCAAATGGCGCCAGGGTTGCCTTCTGGGTCTCCCCTAACGTCGAGCATTACGAGTACGTTCCGGAATATGACGGAATAAGAAATCCTTGGCCTCGAACACCGTACCCCGACGTGCGGGAGTATTCCTATCGTGATTACGGCAACCGCGTGGGCTTCTGGCGAATGCTGGAGGTCATGGACCGATACGAAATAAAGTGTTGCGTGTCGCTCAACATGGCCGTGCTGGAGCATTACCCTGAGGTGGCCGAGGCCATGATGAAGCGCGACTGGGACTTCATGAACCACGGCATCTACAACACGATTTTCCTCAGCGGTTATACAGAGGAACAGGAGCGGGCGTTCTACCAGGACTGCATCGAAACCCTTCGCAAGCACACGGGCAAGCAGCTAAAAGGCATGCTTGGGCCTGCGGTCTCCAACACGGTGCGAACGCCAGACTTGATGGCTGAAGCTGGCCTGATCTACCACACCGACTGGGTGCATGACGACCAGCCTGTGCCTATCAACGTGGCGTCGGGCAAATTGATTTCAGTACCCTACTCCTTTGAGCTTAACGACGCTCCGACCTTCCGAACGCACTTCGACGGCGATTACTTTGTTCGCATGTGCAAGGCGCAGTTCGACCAGCTCTACGAGGAGGGCGAGGAGAGTGGCAGAGTGATGTGCATATCGTTGCACCCCTACGTCATCGGTCAGCCGCACCGCATCAAATACCTGGACGAGGTCCTGAAATACATCATGTCGCACGACGCCGTGTGGCAGACTACGGCTGACGAGATCGCGGAGTACTACATCGCTAACTACTACGACGCGACAGTCGCCCACGCCAAGAGCATCAATTCCTAGCCATGCCCAAATAAGTCCACAAGACGGAGTAACACTTATGCCCACTGAACGAGCATACGGAATGGACCACCCGCACTACACCTGGTCGGCCATTGTTGACAGACCGGCGCTTCGCTGGCCCAACGGCGCACGAATGGCGCTGTGTGTGATACTGAACCTGGACCATGTGGAGTGGATCGCTCCAGAGGGAAGCTTTGGCCTGGCCGTGCCACCTGGCGGACTGGGTCGCGTAAACTTCCCTGAGTACGCTCAGCTATCCCATCGCGAGTACGGTCATCGCGTAGGCATTTTTCGTCTGCTGGATGTCTTGGAACGCCAAGGCATTAAGCCCACCGTGGCCATGGACGCCATGACTGCCGAGCACTACCCTTTCCTAGTCAAGTACTGCCTGGAACGAGGTTGCGAAATCATAGGCCACGGCATATCAGCCAGCCAAATGATAACCAGCAACATGAGCGAGCAACAGGAGCGGGAGTATATCAGCACGTCCATAGCTGCGCTTACGGCGGCGACCGGGTCTGCGCCTTCGGGTTGGCTGGGGCCGGAGTACGGTGAGTCTACAAGGACACCAGCGTTACTGGCAGAGGCTGGCATTCGCTACGTTTGCGACTGGGCCAATGACGAGCAGCCCTACGCCATGACCACGCCATCAGGAGACCTTACAGCCCTGCCCATCATGTGGGAACTGGACGATGTCATCTCCATGTGGGACAGAAAGATTCCTTTCGACATGTATGCGGACACCATCCGCGAGAGCTTTGTGACCATGCACGAAGACTCGGCCGATAGTGGCAGGCTGATGGTGCTCAATCTACACCCGTGGCTGGTCGGACAGCCGTATCGCATCCGTGCTCTGGACAAGGCGCTAGGTGAGATAACGAAGATGGACGGCGTATGGGCAGCATCAGGCTCTGAAATCACTGACTGGTTTACTTCGAATAGGCCAGGAAGTTAGCCAAAATTATTGGCTCGCACTCCAAGCAGGTCTTGCCCACGACCCAAAACTAACGGACGGAGACCCTTGACCAGTGGTCGTATTCGAATCCAGCAAAATTTGGGTGGAACGACTGCACTCTAGGCCACCAAGTCCAGACCGAAACGCCGCCAGCAGCCATGAAACGGTGTGAGTCGGCCATGGCCCTGCGTTGGACCTCCATGAACAGCTCTTTGCGTTTATCCGGATCGAACTCCTGGGCCTGCGACTCGATTAGGCTGTCCAGAGTCGTATTGTAAATACCTGTGGTGTTCCACTGACCCTGGCTATGCAGAACAGACAGCAAATAGGCGTTGGGCGCCAACACAGGGGCCACGGGGCCAACAAACATCTGGTAATCGCCGCCCAGCCAGACATCCTCGCCAAAGTAGCGGCGGTTAACGATCACTATCTCAGGGTCGAAGCCAACTGCTCGCATTTCGTCAGCGATTCTTGCTGCGTGGTCGAGATAGGCTTGGCCGAAGTCACCGACCTTTATTACGATGCGAATCGGGTCCGAATTGCTGGCTTCCGATACAAGTTCTCGCGCCTGATCAGGGTCGCCAAAATACGAACGCATTTCCATTTCAGGCAACAGCCAGTCCGCTGATGGAGCAGGCAAGCCCTGTCCGACAGTGGCGAAACCCAACCACGCCTCTTCTACCGCAGCCCACGGATCCATGGACAACATTGCGGCACGACGCAAGCGAGCGTCCTGGAAAGGTTCGGAGCCAGCATTTAGCGCAACCTCCAGACCGGTGCCCTGCTCAGAAGAGAAAAGGACTGGCGCATCGGGAATACGCCTAACATGCTTTTGCCACTGGGCAGGGGACATCTGCTGCACATCGATGTTGCGCACCTGAAATGCGGCGTCTCTCGTTCCTGCGTTCTCCAGAACGTGGATGTTGAGCCTGTCGAGCAGCGGGTACCCCTGTTCGTAATAGTCAGGGTTGGCCTGGAAGAAGTGCCTTACTCCGGGCCTGCTTTCTGTCAGCATCCACGGCCCTGAGCCTACAGGCGGCCCGCTGGTCAGGTCGCCTGTTATGCTTAACGCCTCCGGTGCGACTATTTTGGAGTGTCCGTCAGCCAGCGCCACCATGAAATCGGCGTCCGGTGCCTTCAGGTTCAGCCTGAGCGTCTTGTCGTTCACAGCCTCAACGCTCTCCAGCATGTGCAGTAGAGCTGCGTTCGGCGACTGGCTTTGCTGCTGTCTTAGGTAGCTATAGACAACGTCGCTAGCGTTGACACCCCTTCCGTTTACCGGGTCGATGTTCTGCCACTTGGCGTCTTGTCGCAGCTCAAACTCAAAAGTAACGTCGTCCACCATGGTCCACTCTGAGCACAAATCGCACTGGCCCTGCAGGCTTGGAAGATCAACTTCTGGCCCTGCCTGGAATTTCATGAGCCGGCTGTAGGCGATGCCCGGACCCCACGTGGACAGTGCTGGGGAGATGTCATTGTGGACATCGTAGTGAGTGATGGCCTGCCTACTGGCCAGGTTCAGCGCGCCGCCTCTGCGGTCCTCGCTGGGTGTTACTGTGGGCAGAGATACAGCCGATGGCACCGCTGTGGGGATCTGGGTGACGACAACGGGCCTTACGGTAGGGGTTGGCTCAGCAGGTGCTGAAGTGGTTGGTGGAGAGACCTCGACTGTGGCCGTGGCGGGCGCAGAGATAGTCGGCAAGTTGGTTGCCGTCGCTGCTGTTGGAGTGTCGTCCAGTTGGCCGTCTTGTGTACAGGACAGGACAAAGAGCAGCACTAAGACAGCGCTCAATGCTGACAGTTTCACATCTAACCGGGGACTAAAATTCATACAGATAACTCGCTATAGATGGTCTCGGCCATGAGATAAATTGACTCTTCATATTTAAAAGAAACTCTGGTGCCCAAGGGCTGCATGGGCCAATTAATCTCTCTGTAGTATAATCATAGCCGCTCATCAATACTACGTAAACTCAACTGTCGCACTTCGCAAAAGGCGCAAAGACTAAAGGGGCAAAATATGCTGATTGACTGCCATGTTCATCTGGACTCATATACGAATGAGGAGGTCTCCGAGATTCTGGAGAGGGGTCGCAGAGTAGGCGTTGGTTTCGTTATTTCCGCAGGCACCACCTTGGAATCCACCCGGCGATCTCTGGAGCTATCTGAGGCATTTCCAGACTTCTTTTCCGGCGTTGGCATCCACCCTATGGACATCCTAGAGCCCTTCGACGACTCCACGTACCTGGCGCTGAAAGACATGGCACTGTCGACGGATAAAGTTCTGGTAATCAGCGAGACCGGTCTGGACTTCATGGAGGGCACACCAGATCGAGCGATGCAGTACACCGCGTTCAGGCAGCAGATACGCCTGGGCCGTGAACTAGGCCTTCCGGTGGTTTTCCACAGCCGTGAGTCACATGCCGAGGTGTTCCGAGTTTTGCGAGAGGAGCGGGTCTACGAGGTTGGCGGGGTGATGCACTACTTCCAGGGCACGATGGAGGACGCCCAGCACGTGATGGATATGGGGCTCTATGTTTCGCTGGCCAGGCCTCTGCTCAGACTTCCTCATCTGCAAGAGGTTGCCGGGAAGCTGCCTCTAGAGAGCATCGTATTGGAGACAGACTCGGCGCCTCAGCCCTTCAAGCCCAAGCGCGAGAACTGGACTGAGCCCAGGTACACTCGAATCATTGCCGAAAAGCTAGCCGACCTTCAGGGTCGGGATGTAGAAGAAGTTGTGCAGGCAACCACGGCCAACATGCGCAAGCTCCTTGGCAACGGCTGGAACGTCGTCGAGAAGTACCTTCCTGCTACCTCATGAAAGTAATCGTTCTTACTTTGTTACGAAGATTTACTCTTATGAAAAGCGCCCTGAATTACTTACCCTGAACTGAAAGGTAGTAACAGGGCAGGAACAAGAAATATTGCGACTGGCCAAGACACGGCGTTGACTACAATTGCTTTGTACCAACTAATCTCGTGAGTCTCTTTAATGGCGACCAACCCTGCTGGGAACAACCATATGAATGACAGTGGATATAAGAATTGTCCGGCCCACGGAACTTCTAACAGAATGCCTAATACTCCTGGGCCGAAAGTGAAGCCCAAGTTTCTGAGCATTTGCCTGAATCCAGCCTTCCCGCCTAGAACTGAACCGATCAAAAACGCCAAGCCAGACCATATTACCCAGCTTGTTACCTTGGAACTCGCAGCCATTGCCACGATCATTGAACTTGGTGCGCCTTCATAGTTCACGATCACGGTGTTCTTCAGACCTAGGCCGAAAGCTGCCGCAGCTATAAGCACAATAAACAGGGAGTTGAACATCTCCTGAGGTTCATCCCCGATTTCGTGATACAGCTTACTATCCAAAATTATTGCTCTTAACGCTCTGGCAAGCACCTGTGCTGGCCCTCCTGTCTAATGTCACTTGGTTAGCCTGAAGGATTCTAACAAATAGTGCCGCACTTCATAAGCCCGCCACCTGACATGATGTACTGTTCTGGCGGAAGTGTACCGGAAGTGTCAGGGAAATCTAACTGCCGTAACTGTATAATGTGAATTAAATTAATACCTATTACTTCATAAGCTACAAATTATGACAAACACAAATTTTCACCAGCTACATATCTTTCATACCGTTGCCAGACTGGGTAGCTTTTCGAAGGCCGCCACGGACCTGTCGATCAGCCAACCGGCGGTATCCATACAGGTGCGCGAGCTGGAAAACAACATGGGCGCTCCCCTTCTGCATCGGCTGCGACGAGGATTGCAGCTGACTGACACAGGCGAGGTGGTATTTGCCTACACCCAGCGAATATTCGCGCTATCCGAAGAGATGCACAACACGGTGCAGGACATCCAGGGGCTAAAGGCCGGTCGTTTGACCATTGGCTCATCCAGCACGCCTGGAGAGTACATATTGCCCTGGGCCATTGGCAAATTTCGGCAAAAGTATCCCGGAGTTGAGGTGTCCCTGGCCATCACCAACACCAGCTCGATTGTAGAGCGCATCATCAATCATGAGCTGGATTTGGGCATGGCCGGAGCTACGGTTGATCTTCAGGGGCTGGCTTCCTTCCAGTACGTTGAAGACGAGATAGTGGTTATCGCGTCGCCCAAACACCCGCTTTCGCTGCTCGACAGGGTCTCGTTAAGAGACCTGGACGGCCAGGAATTCATACTCCGTGAAGAAGGCTCCGCCACTCGACGGACGGCTGAAGAGTGTCTGCAACAGGGCGGAGTAACGGTGAAGGTCAACATGGAGTTGGGCAGCAACGAAGCTGTGAAAAGGGCCGTATCTGCCGGACTTGGCCTGGGAATCATTTCTGGCTTTGCTGTAGAGCCCGATACCCTGGCGGGCTTTCTCAAGGTACTGGATGTGGCCGGTTGGGACTGCCGTCGCCCCTTAACGGTATTCCACAGGGACGACAAGAATTTGCCACCTACGCAAAAGGCCTTTCTAGAGTTCCTGCAGGACGAGAAGCCTCTGCCGTGGGACGCCTCCTGAGTATTGAAGGCTCATCCGTTTTCAGTACGTAGATGTGGTTATTAATGGCTCCAAGGAGACGATATTACTCTTAGTAGGTTTTTGATATTGTTGAATTTTGGACTGCCTAGTATTCGACTGTGACTGGCATACTTGGGTATAATGAAGTCGAATTTTGCAATATAAACCCGCATGTAGAAAAGCATTACTGGAGGTGCCGCTGATGCTACCACCAAGTTCAGACTTAGCATTAAAAGAGTGGGCTGTCGCAGTCAAAACCCTGTCTGAAGGTAAGCAGATACTCATTCTTCGCAAGGGCGGAATCCACATTGACGACAAGGAGTTCCGCGTCGTGCATCCGGAGTTCCTGCTCTACCCTACATATGAGCATCAGAACGGCGGACTGATCAAGGACGCATATCAGGGCGACCTTCAGCAGACTCTGGATGAGAACGACGTTCCCGGTCTGGTATCTCTTGGCTACTGGTGTCAGGTGACGGACAAGTTCCAGGTGAGCGAGCACGACCTTCTGGACAACATAACTCCTTACCACATCTGGACCAGCGATTATGCCAACCAGCGCTTGCACTGGCGCCCCAAGCAGCCGGTAACAATTGCTTTGCTTCGCGTTTACGAGCTTCAGCAGCCTCAGGCCCTGCCCGTTCTTGATGAGTACGGCGGGTGCAAGTCCTGGGTGGAGTTAGGGCAAGACGTACCGCTTAGCGTGATGACGCCTGTATTGTCCGACAAAGCCTACGAAGAGCAAGCAGAAGTGCTCAGGCAGGTGTTGGACGGAGCCCCATTGGCGGTATAGAGACCCGTTTTAGTAACAGTTCAATTATTAAATTTGCATACTTATAAAGGCAGGTTAGTGTGAAATATAGGCAGCTAGGAACCACGGACCTCAGTATTTCCGAAGTCGGTTTTGGCGTCTGGACGGTTGCTACCAACTGGTGGGGCAAGATCGAGGAGGCCGATGGAATCAACCTCCTCACCAAGGCCATGGATTTGGGTGTCAACTATTTCGACACCGGCGACACCTATGGCGAAGGCTATGGCGAGGAAATTCTGGCCAAGGCCTTGAGCAAGCATCGCCACGAAATCATCATTGGCACCAAGTTTGGATACGATTTCTACACTAACGTCAAGCGTGAAGGCCACACGGAGCGCCCGCAGAAGTGGACTCCTGGTTTCATTCGCTACGCCTGCGAGCAGAGCCTAAGGCGTCTCAACACAGACTACATCGACCTCTACCAGCTGCACAATCCCAAGATGGATGCACTGGAAGACGAAGAGCTATATGGCACACTGGATGAGCTAGTCGCCGAGGGGAAGATCAGGAACTACGGCTTTGCCATAGGTCCGGACATTGGCTGGGAGGAAGAAGGCGAGACGGCCATAACGGAAAAGCACGCCAAGGCCATGCAGATCATCTACAGCATTCTGGAGCAGGACCCAACTCGTAAGTGGTTCCCTTCTGCCGAGCGCGAGAAGACGGGCTTCGTAACGCGAGTGCCCCACGCCTCAGGGATGCTAGACGGCACGTACAACAAAGACACGGTCTTTGAGCCTAGCGATCATCGCAGTCACCGCAAGCAGTTGTGGTTGGACAACACGCTACAGAAGATTTCACAGCTGGACTTCCTGATGGAGAACATGGATTCGACCATTGGTCAGATAGCAATCAAGTTCGCATTATCAGGCCCCATGGTGGCCTCGGTCATACCGAACTTTACGAATATTCCACAGCTTGAAGAGTTTACCGCTACTTCTGAAACCAGTGACATTCCGCAGGACTTCCTGGACCGCATAATTGAGCTCTACAACGAGAACTTCTACGTCGAGGAATTGCCCGTAGAGGAGTCATCAGTCGCTGGCTGATCTTCCTGGTGATCGTCAGCAATTGAGACCTGAGGAGCGTCCACTCGGTCCGAATTAGCGTCGGTAGCCATTGGGGAATTCGAGTAGCCAGCTATAAGCCTTGACGTGTCTTGTCGACTTTGCATATTCTCATCAGGATGCTGCTCTTCGGCTGGCTTTTCTTGTGCCACTTTAGAAGCACCAATTTGCTGCTCGTTCAGTGGAGCAACAGGTGGCCTTTGATTGACCGGGTTGACACTTGGGATAGCCTCACGTTCGTCTCTCGGCTGTGAAGTCTCTTGTTCAACCGGTGTTACGGGCGTCTGAACCTTCGGGCCGTTTCTCCAGTCGTTGTTCGAACTGCTGGGCCGACGGCGGTCCTGCTCCCATCTCTGACCCTGACCCTGGCCGGAATTGCGGCTGCGGACGTTGTTAATGCCATTCACTGGCGGGCGACGCCTATTGTTGCGCGAGGGCGTCACGAACCGGTTCATCTCCGCCTCAATGAGACGAAAGTCCTTTTGGGGAAGTAGGTGTAGGCTCTCGAAAAAGGCGAGAGGCCAGTCCTCCGGCGCCCATCTCTTGAGGTAATCGAGTCTCGGTGCCAGCAGCAGGGCGTCGATATAATCATCTTCCTTTAGGATGATCTCAGGCTTGGTCTTCACCCTAAAAGGGTATACCTCGGTCCTTCCATCTACGTTCCAGATCGGCGTACGGTCTTCGAAAAAACCTGAGGTTATGGTTGCGGTGGCGGTCCATTTACGTAGGCCGGTGACGTAAAAGAGTATCCTGTCCTCGGGCTGCATGCGCTGGGCGCGGCGGCGGTATTTGTTACGGACGCCGTACACGGTAAAGCCGTGTTGCTTAGTTATCTCATAGTCTTCTGGAGATGCAACCATCATCCAATAGTTCTTGCCCATATTGGTCTCTCTTCGTAAATTAAGAAGCGTCACTTCCTATTTTACCACTTATTGCCGCTGATGAACCCTGGAAGTAGGCCCCAATTGCGCATTCTCATCCGACGCAGCCTTTGAACCGAAATCTTAATGGCCAGATTTGCCTAGTTTTTCGGGTGTTATTCACATATCTATGCCTAAGATAGCTCCCGAAATACGCCGTATAGGTGCCAGTAAAGCTTTACCGCCTCCATAATGAAGGTCAGCTTACCAACGGGCCTGGTCGGATCGAGGTGTTGAAAAAAGGCGAATGCGGTATAACGGGATATCTGCTCTGGATCTAATGCGTCGGCGAGGCGCCTGGACTCATCTGACGGCACCAGGGAATCCTGGCGGTCGTGCATGATGAACACCTGCGCCTTTAGGTCGCCGATGCGGGAACTCGGGGAGATCATTTCAAGAGACTTCAGGGTATCGCCGTGCAAGTCGCTGATCAGTGCTGGCACTTCAACTAGCTCTGGTTCAGCCAGAAGCCCATAAACGGCCTGGGCGTTCTTGGACAACGACAGTAGGGCCTCTTCTGGAATGGCCACTCTCTGAGAGAAGTCCGTCAGAATGTCTCGCTCATGCTGACTGGCAACGCCCTCAATTAGCTGGGCTGCCACTACGGCCCGCGTAAGCTCGTTGGGTGTCCAAGCCTGCGTTTGCCCATTGTAGGTCCGTGTGCCTGTCGTCGCTGAGGCTATCAGATCAGTGGCGCGGTAGTAGCCGCCGAAGAAATTAATAAACCGGACGTTATCGCTAATGCTGTCGTCCTGCGCCGCCACCATAGCCAACGAAGCGCCGACGCAAAACCCGGCCATGCCTGCACGTTCCGGGTCCACCCGCTCATGCTCCAGCAAAAACTGGTAAGCCTTAACCAGGTTGTCGATCTCATCAACGTCAATGCGCTTTTGCGTCATACTGTCCAACCAGGGAATCATAGTCACGATTCCCGTGCGGGCGAGCGCGTTGCCCAGACCCACCACACGAGGGTCGTTCCTTCCAGCCGGATTCACGCCTAGAAACAGCAGAATCGCGCCGTGATTCCGACCCTCACTGGGCAGATACAGGTCTGCGTCGGCATATCCAGCGCCATTGGAATACTCAACAGGTTGCCTAACAGGGTCTCCGGTTACCCATGAAAGTGGTCTGATGGGCGCGTTGGGTAATACCTCGGGAAGAAAAGACAGCGTCAGTAATGCAGTTCGGCCGGGAGGGCTTGAGATACCCATCAGAGCCATTGCGAATACAAAAACTGACAAATATAAGAGCACTTTTCTCGCAGAAAAACTTAACAAGGTCGCTCGCTAAAATCCCTTTTGCTGGTGAGTGTCCATAACTTATAAAGAACCATGCACCCCATAATTAAGGGATAACAGGGCTCTTCCTCGTTGACAGGGGAGCTTGCTGAATGCTACTGTTCAAATTATATTAATGGTAGCAGTCGCACGGGAAGTCCGTTAACACTTGGCTGCTGCCAAAAGTTCCAGTTCCCCCTATCGAAGGGGCTTCTGAATCATTGATCGTTTTACCTTGTGTTAGCCGGTCCGACCACGCTAAGTTTAACGCTATCCAACAGGACAGCGATTAGCTAATATCTCAGCAATCCGTGCTGGATTCGCAGTTTAAG
>CAUZQF010000044.1:0-11743 GCA_963581905.1 Dehalococcoidia bacterium | reverse complement strand
GAATTCCCGTTACCTTGCCAATTTGGGACAGGGCGTTGGATGCGCCCACGTTGCCGGAGCCATAGTCGCGGATGTCGATGCCGAGCTTGTATCGCGCGACAAGGTAGGACGTGGGAATGCCTCCCCACAGGTATGCTGCCAAGATGAAGCCGATGCCGGTCAATGACATGTGTCTGCCAAACCTGAACGTTTCCTGGGCGTAGGGTAGCTAAAGGGCATTTCAAATGGAAGCATACTGTGTAGCCGCCGATTCATCTCGATTTTAGCTCATCGACCCTGGCAGGCGGACACACCTACATGCTCGCTTTGACTGCTCTTAGCGCCTCTACTGTAGAGAGCGGAGGACCTGCCATGCCAGGCTCTGGCTCATCGGGGTTGCCCGACGCGTGGTAGTCGCTGCCGCCGCAAGGAATAAGGTCGAATTTTTCAGAGAGTGCCTTCAGGTAGCTGACCTGCTCAGGTGTGTAGTCGCCGTAGTACACCTCCATTCCAACTAGACCAGCTTTCTTTAGGTCAGCGAGAATCTCTGTTATGGATTCCACTTCGTTACGGTCTGACTTGGAGGCAGAGTACGTAGGATGAGCCATTACGGGCACCACGCCGTGATCTAGCAGCAGCTTGATGGCGTCCTCGGGAGTGAGCTTCATGCGCTCGACATACGCTGGCCCCTCACGCCCAATGTACTTATCGAAGGCGTCCTTGGGGTATTCGACGTAGCCAGCTTCAACCAGAGCCGAAGCTATATGGGGACGACCAATCGAGGCCTCGCCAGCTATCTCTTTCACCCTTTCCCAAGTGATGTCTATATTCATCTCTCTTAGCTTCTTTACCATGCCCTCTCCGCGTCCCTCACGGCTCTCACGGAAGGTTTGCAGCACCTTTTGGAGGTCTACGTCATTATGGTCCACAAAGTAGCCTAGAACGTGAATCTCGCCGCCAGGGACATCAGTACTGAGCTCAATGCCTGGAATGATGGTTAAGTCAGGGAAGGATTTAGCAACTTCAAAGGCCTCGGGCAGGCCGTTGGTTGTGTCGTGATCGCTAATTGAGATCACTTTCAGACCCCGCTCAACACATAAACGTATGATCTCCGTCGGCGTCATGGTGCCGTCCGAGAAGGTTGTATGCAGATGTAGGTCGGCTTGAATTTCTGGCATAGGTTTTAGTTAAACTCCCTGTCGACTCGCGATATGTTTGTGGCCTGACCTGTGGATTCGTCAATCTCGATCAGGACGCTGTTAAATCTGATGGGCCCTTTTGTGACTATACGGAGGCGTTGCGGGGTCTGGTGAAGGAACCTGGTAAGCACATCTTCAGGCTCCGCCCCTATGATCGAGTGCAGAGGTCCCACCATTCCAAGGTCGCTGACGAATGCCGTTCCTTTGGGCAATATCTTGGTATCGGCAGTGGGCACGTGGGTGTGAGTTCCCACCAGCGCACTAACTCGTCCGTCCAGGTACCAGCCCATGGCTTCTTTTTCGGAGGTGGCTTCGGCATGCAGGTCCACAATGACCGTCTTGTGCTGGCCGGACATCTCTTCAAGCAAGGCGTCCATGGCCCTAAATGGGCAGTCGAAGTTCCCCACGAATACCCTTCCGATCAGATTAACGATCAGTACGTCCCCGAACTTGATGTATCCCCTGCCTGGTGTGTTCGGCGGGTAGTTGAGCGGACGGGCGATCTTTAGGTCCGAATCCAGGTGGGGAATGATTTCCTTCTGGTCCCAGATATGGTTACCGGACGTGATGCCGTCCACACCGCTGGCGAACAACTCCTCGGCGGTTCGCAGGTTGAGGCCGAAGCCCCCGGCGGCATTCTCACCGTTGGCGACAACCAGGTCCAGGCCTAGCTCGTCCAGCAGATCGGGAAGGATGGTCTTGACCGCTTTACGTCCCAGGCGACCAACGACGTCGCCAATCATTAGTATCCGCACGGGCTTGTCCTATTCATCTTCTTGAACTGGAAAGGCTGGGTCCAGCACACAGAAAGGCCGCCGAAACATGCGGTGCAGTTCTCGACGGCCTTTTTAATTTCACTAAAACTAACGGGCGTACTCGACAGACCTGCTCTCTCGAATAACCGTTACCTTGATCTGCCCCGGATATACCAGGGTTTCCTCGATCTTCTTGACCACGTCTCGAGCCATCTTGGAAGCTGTGGCGTCGTCCACGGCCTGTGGCTGTACCATTATGCGTACCTCGCGCCCCGCCTGAATGGCAAAGCACTTCTCCACGCCGTCGAACGCGCGTCCGACCTCTTCCAGTGCCTCCAGCCGTTTGATGTAGTTCTCCACGGTGTCTTTGCGGGAACCCGGCCTTGCGGCGCTAATGGCGTCTGCGGCTGCCACAACAAAAGCCTCTGTGCTGCTCATGAAGTCGTTGTGGTGCTCACCAATGCAGGTCACTACCGCCTTGGCAACGCTGTGTCGTTGGGCTATGTCTGCGCCGATCTCGGCATGGGGCCCTTCGACTTCGTGGGTTAGCGCCTTGCCCAGGTCGTGCAACAAGCCACCGGCCTTGGCTATTTTAACGTTGGCGCCAATTTCGGAGGCGATCATGCCTGCGAGGTGGGCTACCTCTATGCTGTGTTGCAGCACGTTTTCGCCGTAGCTGTACCGGTACTTGAGGCGTCCAAGCAATCGGACGATATCCGGATTAAGGCCTCGGACACCAACGTCGAACACGGCAGTCTCGCCGCTCTTCCACACGCTGTCCTCAACCTCTTTCTCGGCCTTGGCCACCATCTCTTCGATTCGTGCAGGATGGATTCTTCCATCTGCTACCAGTGTGCTTACGGCTAGCCTTGCTACTTCCCTACGAATGGGGTCGAAGCAAGATAGCGTTACCGCTTCGGGTGTGTCGTCTATGATCAGGTCTACACCCGTATACTTCTCTATTGCTCTTATGTTCCGTCCTTCACGGCCAATGAGACGACCTTTCATGTCGTCATTAGGAAGGGGCACCGATGTGATGGTCACATCGGATACGACATCTGCAGCTAGTCGGTGAATTGCCAGGGCTAGGATACTTCGGGCCTTATCATTTGCCTCCGCCTTGGCCTGTTCTTCGATATCACGGTATTGGACAGCAAGATCATGCTTGATGTCTTCCTCCGCTTTTCGCATGATGAGATCTTGGGCTTCGGATATGGGGAGATTAGCAACCTCCTCCAACTGTTTCAGCCCTTGCTGGCGAAGCTCTTCCAGCGATTCTTCTATCTCTTCAGCTTCCTTTTCTTTGGTGCCAAGAGTTCGTTCGCGGCGGTCCAGATTAGTGGCACGTCGCTCCACGTTCTCTTCTCTAGTAGAGACGCGAGTTTCCGTTCGCTGGAGATCTGAGCGTCTATCCCGAAGTTCTGATTCTGCCTCGCTACGTACTTTAATGGCATCTTCTTTGGCTTCGATTACGATGGCGCGCCTCTGTTCGCTGGCGTCATCGATGACCTGCTCTGCTTCCGACTTTGCTGCTGCATAGCGCTTGTTGCTGGCAATTTTGTTGCCGACAACTGCGCCGATGGCCCCTAAAACTAGGCCGATCAGGACGGCGAGTATCGCTATTACAAATTCCACGACTCTCACCTTCCTAGTTAATATTTCGTACCCTAGATATTCTAGGACGTCCGATTCTCCCATGGTATCGGCGGGGCCAAACAGTGTCAAGGTAGGCATCTACAACGAACACCCTAGTTTAGTCAAGCACCCCGCCTACAATATTTTGTACTCTTGTGACATCAAGTCGAAGAATTGCCTATCTCGCTTGACGGATAACGCCGTCATCGATACATTTGCCTTCGTGTTCCGTAGAGTTTGCACGAAACAATACTTGGATTCTATTTGAAGAAGCGAAGAGAGGGTCACCTATGACGAACAGATTGAAGGAGAAGCTGAAGGCCGGAGAGCCCGCGTTCGGTGTGTCGGTTATGTTCCCATCGCCTCAGATTGTGGAAATGGTGGGTAAGCTGGGTTTTGACTGGGTTATGATCGACTGCGAGCATGGATCTGTCTCGCCTGAGAGCATAGAGACCATGGCAATGGCTGCGGAACTGACCGGTATTACGCCTATAGCAAGGCCTTGGACTAACTCGGCCGAAGCCATCTTGAGAGTGATGGACCGTGGAGCAATGGGGGTGCAGGTGCCCCACGTTAACACGGCGGATGATGCAAAGAGAGCTGTGGAGGCTGTCAAATACTATCCCCTGGGCGAGCGGGGTCTGGCTGCAGGCAGCAGGCCTGCCAACTACGGCTTCGGTCTGCCTATGTCGGAGTACGTTGTACAGGCAAACGCCGACACGCTGGTGTGCGTACAACTGGAGGAGCAAGAGGCCTTGCGCAACATAGACGAGATCTTGAAAGTGGAAGGCGTAGATGTATTCTTCGTCGGGCCATCAGACCTATCTCAGTCCATGGGCTATCCTGGCAAGTCCGGTGAGCCGGTGGTGAAGCAGGCGATGGACGACGCATTCGCCAAGATCGTCGCGGCGGGTAAGGCTCCTGGGTCAGCCGGCAATGCGCAGGCCACTAACGGCTACCTTGGTCAAGGCGTTCAGTACTTGTACACTCATCTGACCACGTTACTGGGAAGTGCCAGCGCGGACTTCCTTGGTACGGTAAAGAGGTAACAGTTGCCTGGGCCGGGGTATAATATCCTGGCGTTAAATTCCAGATGAATATCGGTTGCTCCCTGCCCTGGCCGCAGTTCAACTAATCGAACTCCCCTAAGGCATCTGATCAACAAGAGGAAAGTAGGAATAAAAGATGTCTGTCGGAGACGGAGATACCGTAAGCGTGCACTACGTCGGCACTCTTGACGATGGCACGCCGTTCGATTCATCGCGAGAGCGGGAAGAGCCTCTGGAGTTCAGCATCGGGCAAGGCGAGATGATTCCAGGCTTCGAGAAGGCCGTAGTGGGCATGGGTGTCGGTGACATCAAGACTGTGACCATTCCCGCTGATGAGGCATACGGACCCAAGGATAGTGAGGCCGTAATGCTGGTGGAGCGGAGCAATCTGCCTCAGGATGTGGAGCTTGAAGTTGGTCTGCGCCTTCATGGGCAGCGCGCCGACGGTAGCTCAGCGGTCTTCACCATAGTCGAGGTGGCTTCATCTACGGTGACTTTGGATGGCAATCATCCTCTGGCCGGTCGAGACCTTACCTTTGAGATCGAACTGGTAGAGGTCATCGAATCCTAGTCAGTCGTTGGAAGGTTCAAGCTCGCTTTGGGTAGATGAGACGCTCGATTCGGCCCTATTGGCGATCTGATTGGCAACCAGGCGACGTTTTCTGCGCCAGCGAACAATCTTCCAAACTGATGGCTCTAAAGTTGCCCAAAGGAGTTTTGGGCCGATATCCAAGTCTGGAGGGGCAATTCGCTCCAGCCATTCCACTCTGAATTTCCTGTAGGCCCTGTAAGAGATGAAATAGGCCAACGGGCGCACAGGGTTGAGAAGGTGGTCGCTGGTAACATGGCCTACGTAACCCAGCGCGGCAGCTACGTAGATAGGGCTATGCCAGACCAGCAGCGATGCCAGTAGCACCGCCACTAGCTCCCATGAGTGGAACAGCACAATCATGTGCTGTTTATAGCCGTGGTATATCCAGTCGGCCCAGTCCAGCACATGGTCGCCGTCTATCATGACTCCAGTGACTAGAGCGGCAGGCACTGCCAAAGGGACCCCAGTCGTCTTCCATACGACAACGCAAATGGCGGTTGATAGGGCTGTATGACCGATTGGTCCCACATAACAAGTACCTCGAAAAGCCAATTAGGAATGCAGGGCTAACCCCTCTTAAATATACCCTTTTTGCTTCTCTGCTACGCGCAAAGTCGAATGCTACTGTGGGATATGACCAGGTAGGTTCAGATTATCCAAGATTTTTGATATGGAGTAACTGCGATTCAGGGCGTAGAAATGTACTCCCTGGACCCCTTGCTTCCATAAGTCCTGGACCTGCTCTGTGGCGTACTCGATCCCTGCCTCGCGCATGCCGTTGTCATCTTCGGAGTACTTCTGAAGGATCGCTTCAAGCTTTGGCGGTATATTGACACCGCAAAGCTGGGTAAAGCGCCGGATCTGTGCTGTGCTTAGCACCGGTAATACACCCGCGATGATTGGTACGTCTATGCCAACCGCCCTGGCACGTTTGACGAAGTCGTGGAAGTCATCGTTTTCGTAGAACATTTGGGTAATGAGGAATTTCGCTCCGGCCGCAACCTTCCACTTGGTGTGCTCCATGTCCGTCACGAGGTTTGGCGACGATACGTGTCCCTCGGGGTAACAGGCGCCTGCAAGGCAGAAGTTGAACTCAGCGCTGATGTGTTTCATCAGGTCCGTGGCGTGAGCGAAGCCTCCCTCTTCTGCCACGAAGTCGGATTCGCCAGCGGGAGCATCGCCTCTGAGCGCAATCAGGTTCTCTATGCCCGCGTCCTGTAGTCGACCCAGAACTCCGTCCAGTTGTTCCTGGCTCTGTCCAGCGCAGGTGATATGGGCCATCACCGTGCAGTCAGTCTCCTGCTGCGTTTTGATGGCTATCTCCTCGGTGAAAGACCTTGTCGTTCCGCCTGCACCGTAGGTTACGGAGATAAAGTCTGGATTATAAGGGGCCAGCCTCTCGATAGCCCTGAATACGGCCGGTATGCCGTCAGCTTCCCTCGGGGGATAAAATTCGTAAGACATAGTCCTGGTGGACTGCAAAATATCGATAATAGTCATGGTTGAGTAGGTAAGTCCTGAGATTTTGAATGTTGGGTATGGGAGAAAGTACCGTATACGTCGAGGCCTGCGACCGCTTGTTCACGCCTGAAATAATGGTTTCCGCTAAGTTAGTCAGACGGTTAGTCCTGGATTGCCGCGGAGTGGCCTGGCGCGGTTCGCGATTGCGTCGATGGGCCTTAACATCACTATATGAGGGTAAAGGAGCGTGTTTGGCGTGTCAAACTAATTGGGATTAATCGCTGGCCCAGCTACGGGTAAAAAACGATGTGGTGTAGGAAGAGAAGTGCAGTTTCTGACGTGGGCTAGTGCAGACCTATTGGTTCGCGGCCTAGGTAGTTGCTGCTGCTTCCTGCATCAAGTATGCCGGTGTCATATCCCATTTTCAGGGCGAAAGCCCGCTGTACGAAGAGCCCCATATCCTCTACGGCCTGCTTGTGCATTTTGCATTTGATCTCTTTGCTACCAGCTCGAATGACAACTTCGCCGACATTGCCGCCAGCGTATGACAGCACGAACACGACGCCTATAAGGGAAAGAGCAAATGCCATTAATGTGGGCGAAAGCAGTGAAGCTCCCAAAGCAAGGGATGATATTGCGAGAATGAACCCGCCCAGCATGAATACTACGCCGACCCAGACCCACTGACGGTGCTTTTGGGACTTGGTGACCTCTATGGTGTCTACGTCGTCCAATGCCGAACTGATGACGCCGGTCTTGTGGCCAGAGGCGGAGTAACTGATCAGGCACTTGTTAGTGAGGAGAAGCGTTGATCTGCTCTGCTCCAGGTCCTCTGTAAGGCCTGCCTCTAGCTCCACAGCGATGTCCACATGTTCGTCCGGTAGTAGACGTACACCAACATTTGCAAGAGTCAACGAGTTAAGTATAAAGCGACCCATATTCTGCTATCTGTGCTGCTCTGGCGGGTGACTGGGTGTAAACATGGCTATCTTTCAGGTAACCCCTACTCTTGCGCGGCTAAACGCCGGAGCCGTTGCCGAAGGTGTGGGAGCCGGCAATAGGCATGCCATGCGCACCGGCTCCTGCCCGCGTATGAATGATAGCGACGTGGTAGAGAGTGCTGCGTAGGTAGTTTCACATAGCCGGATGTGTGCATTCCCCACCCCCAAAGTGGGGCGAATATCCTCCTTGGGCACGACCCCGTTGAGTTAGATTGAATTTATAGGAAATCTTACCGGCTCTCTAAAGCCTGATTTTGGAAACAACCTTGAAGATAGACAAGAACATGTCTCTCACAAGTATTGCTAAGTTGCTCCGTACGCCAGAGGACGAAATTACGATCCTCTTGGAAGAGGGCCGACTGAGTGGCACTATCATCGCCACGCTTCGAAGCCTAGGTGGGGTTGTCACGCCGTCCATGAAAAACACTGTGGAAGGCATGGTAAATGGTCTGCCACGACCAGTCAGCCCCACTGAGGTACCTGTGCAGGTTGTGTCTGTTAATAGTGAAGGCACCGCCATAATCAGGTTTACTGATATTGTCGGCTGCACTGAGATAACGGAGCGGTTTGGTGACAAGCGTTCCCGCGCTGTGTTCAAGGTACACGACGATATCGTTCGCAAACATACGAAGGCTAACGGTGGTGTGGAAGTCAAAAACATGGGCGACGGCTTCATGCTTTCATTCAACAGCGCTAGAAAGAGCGTCGCTTGCGCCGTCGCTGTGCAGAAGGACCTCCGGAAGTTCAAGAGAGATAATCCCGATGTGGCTCCGCTGGTCAGGATGGGCATGTTCGTGGGTGAGCCGATTCGAGAAGCAGAAGATATGTTCGGCAAATCCGTAATATTGGCGGCCAGAATAAGTGCGAAGGCTAGGGCTCGCCAGATTCTTGTGTACAGCATCGTACATGCCTTGATGTCCAATACGGGGGATTACACCTTCGTAGAAGTCGGGGAGTTCGACCTAAAGGGAATTGCCGATAAGCAGAGACTCTTCGAGGTGGTGTGGAGGTAGCCGTTGGCTCACCCATGTAAGGGCGAAATTGTAATAGCCACGGCTGGAGGCAGGAAATGACTCAATCAAAAACAAAAAAACTGCTGTCGACTCTGTCGATGAGCCCAAGCCCAGACGCTCAAGAGGAAAATTCGACCCTACACGTCTCAATGGTGCGCTAGTCATATCTGATGAGGCCAGGATCGCACTGGAGCGGTGCCAGCTGTTTCAGTGCCTCGATAGACACGAGCTAATGGCTGTGGCCGCCCTGGTGGAAGAGACGTCAATTGAGGCGAATGAGATTCTTCTGATGGAAGGCGAAATGGCCCGATATCTATATGTCGTCGTCGAGGGCCAGGCTGCGGCACAGGTACAGATTGAGCGAGGCTGGTTGTCTCTGGGACTCGTGGGTCCTGGTGCTGCTGCTGGCTGGTCGTCTCTATTGGGAGGTAGCGTCGTCTACCCTGCCACCGTGAAGGCGCTTACCAACATGAAGGTCGCCCGACTTGAAACCTCTGGACTGATGCTGCTTATGAATGTGGACCCCAAAATAGGCTATCCCGTTCTTAAGTGTCTCAGCTCCATCGTTTACATGCAGTACGAGGCGGCTCTAACTGCGGTCAAGACTGCCTAGTTCGTTCCAATTGAGTGGACTGCGATAATCGGCAGTGCAGTGGACTGCCGAACAGTGCTCCCGCGCTAGCTCAAAGGGCTCTGACAGAGTCAGCTACCCATGTTCATAAAATCGCCCTTTTGCTGCATCATTCTTCGCATCTTCTTGCTGGTCCGGCCGCCGCCCATCAGTTGCCGCATCATCTTTTGCGCCTGCTTGAACTGGTTCAGGAGCTGATTGACGTCCTGTGGTGTTGTACCGCTTCCGTTGGCGATGCGCCTTCTGCGGCTTCCGCCAATAATGTCAGGCTTGTGTCTCTCTTCAGGCGTCATGGAGTGGATAATGGCCTCGGTCCTGGCCATATGGCTTTCGTCCAGCTGGTCTGTAGGAAGCTTGCCCTTCATGGCAGAGAATCCAGGAATCATTTCCATGACCTGGCTGAGAGGGCCCATTTTCTTCAGCTGTTGTAGCTGTCCAAGGAAGTCTTCCAGATCGAATGTGGACTGTCGGATCTTCTTCTCTAGCTCAACGGCCTGGGACTCGTCAAAAGTTGTCTGCGCCTTCTCGATGAGCGTGAGCATGTCTCCCATGCCCAGTATTCGGGAGGCCAGCCTGTCCGGATAGAACAGCTCCAGGGCGTCTATGCCCTCGCCAGTTCCAATAAACTTGATGGGTACTCCGGTGACAGCGGTAATCGAAAGGGCTGCACCGCCCCTGGCATCGCCATCCATCTTAGAGAGAATCAGGCCTGTTAAGCCTATCCTCTCGTGGAACTCCTGCGCCGCCTGCACTGCTTCTTGGCCCGTCATAGCATCAACGACAAGAATCGTCTCGATGGGTGACACGGCCTTCTTGACCTCTTCAAGCTCGGTCATCAGATCGTCATCTATCTGGAAACGACCAGCGGTGTCTACAATGGCCCAAGCTGCATTTAATTTGGACGCGTGCTTCACACCATCCTTGGCAACCTTGGCGGTGGTTTTGGACGAGCTATCCTGATAGACAGCTACGTCGACCTGTTTTCCCAGAGTCTCAAGCTGCTGAATGGCTGCGGGTCTCTGTAGGTCCGCTGCAACCAGCACGGCGGCCTGTCCGGTCTGCTTCAAGTGCTTGGCCAATTTGGCCGAAGCGGTCGTCTTGCCGGCACCGTTTAAGCCAACCATGAGGATCACCGAAGGCTGCTTCGAGTCGGCCTTCAGCCTTTGAATTCCGCCACCCAGGATATCGACAAGCGCATCGTTCGTTATCTTAACGACCTGCTGGCCTGGGCTCAGGCTCTTCAGCACCTCTTCGCCGACAGCTCGTTCCCTGATTTTGGCCACGAAATCCCTGGCCACTCGGAAGTTGACGTCAGCCTCCAGCAGGGCCATACGGACCTCCCGGAGAGCCTCATCTACGTCAGCCTCCGTCATCCGGCCCTTGTTGCCAAGTTTTCCAAAAACACTATTTAGCTTGTCAGATAAAGCGTCAAACATATGTGAGTTGCAGCCTCCCTAATTCGATTGTAGACACAGGTGCAAAGAGGGTCAAGGCTGTAAGTTCCGCAGTTCCAGTCACCAGGCCCTGAAAATCAAAGAGCCACCGGTCTCTAGCAGAAGCCGGTGGCTCATAATAATCGCACCTAATGTTTAGCTCAGGTAGACATTCTCTACCAGGTCGCTCATAGCAGAGGACATTAATCGGACCCCTGATATTGTTCGCGAGTACTCCATTCGAGTCGGGCCAACAACGCCAACGGTTCCCATGGCCTCGCCAGGAACGCCGTAACGGCTCACGACGATGCTAAGCGGCCAGAGCACGTCTCCGGTGTTCTCCTGGCCGATTAGCACTCGGACAAGGTCGCCGTCAGGAGTCTCTCCAAGTATGGCTTCCACAAGGCTGCCATCCTCTATGCTCTCGACGATGGACCGCGTCATCTCATTTTCAACGAACTCGGGCTGTGCCAGCAGGTTGCGCAGGCCGTTAACGTAATGGTCTCTGTATACTGCTTTGTCTTCTTCTTTAAGCACCAACTTCGTGGCGTTAACCAGCTCCTCTTCAAGAGGAGATAGGGACATAAGCTGGGAATCGATCTCCCGGCGGCTCAGGCCCATCAAGTTGCTACGAAGCTTGTTTGCCGTGCCTTCGACCTCACCGAGGTCTATGGGAGTGTCAAGGCGGATCAACTGGCGTCGGAGATGAGTCTGCTCCAGCACCACGATTAGCATAATAACCAGGTCCTGCATGTACACGACATCCAGGTGCCGAACCCGGGACTCTTTCGCCTTGGGGAAGGTGGCTACAGCCAGATTGCCGACCAATTGGGACAGCACCGCTGCGGATATATTGGCCCACTCGTCTACATCGCGCTGAATCTCACTTAGCTGGTCCTTGACTGACTGACGTACCGAATTTGGAATGGGAGCAGGCTCTTCAAGAAGCAACGCCTCCACATAATGTCGATATGCCTTGTCCAGCGGTACGCTCC
>CAUZQF010000043.1:0-11821 GCA_963581905.1 Dehalococcoidia bacterium | reverse complement strand
CTGGCAACTGTCGCTCTCTATGGGCGCATCTCAATTAATTATCTCAGCATCCATTCACCACATTCCCGCCATTACCAGCTTCGGCATGGGCAGAGGCACGGCCGCCATGGTCATCCTGGGAGTCTCCTTATTCAGTGTTTTCGGCAGGCTAGCCAGCGGCTACATGGGAGACATCATGGACAAGCGAAAGGTTATCGCCATAGCCTTCGTGTTCCAGTTCATAGGGACGTTGGCGTTTGCATTCACCTCCTCACCCTGGCATCTGGTAGTATTCCTGGTGGCATGGGGCTTTGGCTTCGGCGCATCGATTCCCGTGCGATTCGCGCTAATTGCCGACTTATTCGGTCGCAGAAGCTACGGTTCCGTTATGGGAACGATGATGACGACCAGTGCCATATTCGGCGTTGCCGGTCCCGTCATGGTCGGATGGGCATTCGACGTCAGGGGCAACTATCGCGAGCCATTCTTGATGATAGCGTTCAGTGTGCTAATCGCGATACCGCTGATTCTGACCCTAGGCAAACCAGCGGAACAACGAAGTTGAGCAAAAGAAACTTATAGGAGGCTTCGAGTGCTAGAGAGATTCAAGGTACCTGAGGATATTGCAGTCAAGGTTCAGGAAGAGGCGCTACGTGAAACGGTCACCAACGTGCTCCGTAAGATGGGTCTCGATGAGTCGGACTGCGTGCTGGGCGCCGATGTAATGGTCAAGGCAGACCTTCGCGGTGTGGAGACTCACGGTGTGTCCAACATGCTGCGCTCCTACGTGAATGGCTATAACGATGGCTCGATCAACCCTCATCCCAACTGGAAGATAGTCCGGGAGACGCCTGCAACGGCTAACATCGATTCCGACAGGGGTCTGGGAACGATCATCGCGCCCAAGGCAATGGAGATCGCCATAGAGAAGGCGAAGAAGGTCGGCGTTGGCATGGTCACGATTCGCAACGGCCGCCACCTGGGCATGGCCTCTTACCACGCCATGATGGCCCTGGAGCACGACATGATCGGCATATGCATGACATCGTGTCCGCCCAGTGTGCTACCTACCTTCGGCGCAGAGCCTCGCATGGGCACCAACCCCATCGCGATGGCCGCCCCTGCCGACAAGGAGCCGCCCTTCGTCTTCGACGCAGCCACCAGCACCGTGGCAGGCAACAAGCTTGGGCTGGCAAGAAGGCTGGGCCACGATCTGGTCGGCGGTTGGGTCGCTGACTCAGACGGCGTTCCCATAATGGAAGATGTTCCTCCGCCAAAGCCGGGCTACGAGGGCAAGGCCTCTTCATACCTTTTGCCGGTGGGCAGCACTCGCGAGATGGGCTCCCACAAGGGCTACGGTTTCGCATGCATTGTAGATATTCTTGGCGGCGTGCTATCCGGAGGCGGCTATGGCGTGAATCCTGGCCGACCAAACTTCGGCCACTACGTCGCGGCATACAGCATCGAGGCCTTCATGGACACGGCCGAGTTCAAGCGCACAATGGACGAATGGATACAAATGCTGGAGTCTACCAAGCCTGCACCGGGCCACGACAGGGTCCTCTATCCAGGCAGGCCAGAGGCTGAGGAGGAGACGAAGCGAAAGATCGACGGCATTCCTCTTCACCCAGAGGTCATAGAGTGGTTCCAAGACATTTGCGGTGAGCTTTCCGTTCCGTACATCCTTACCTAATATCTGAAGCAGCTACACCTGTACACAGTGAGGCCAGGCGATTTCGTCTGGCCTCACTGCTTTTGTCACCGTATTCAAAACCATGCAAGACCCGTCCAAAAGGGGTCCAGCGACTAATATTACTATTGGAGGTCTGCTGCTACACTTTTCATGTTCCAGCCTAGCCATGCCTGTTTATTCTATTGGTATGTGATACCAAAGGCGGAGGAGTGGACACATGAACGAAACGTTTGGCAATCCTTCAGGTGCACCGGGGCCATTTGCTCTGATCGACAGGAATAAAGCTCTCGCTCACATGGACAACGACGAGGGCCTGCTAAACGAGATCCTAAACATCTTCGTAGAACACGGCGAGTCTTATCTCGACAACCTACAACACGCCATTATGGACGGCGACAGCGACGAGGTTTACCGAACGGCGCACACGCTCAAGGGCGCTGCCTTTGAAGCCACACTCAAGCTGGAGATGATGGGTAGGGCCGGCGATATGGCCAACGCAAAGCAGGCCTACCTGGATGTCGAAGGGCTGATTAACCGCCTTAAACCAGCCCTGGAAAATCTCTTCCCCAGATAGGGACTATTTCGAATAATTCCAAACTAGATACCATCCTCTGACTTAATAGGGGTATGGCATGACACCCACAGGAACCTCAATCAGGCTCGGGCCGTCAAAGTTGATGGCCTGGCTAACGGCCTCTTGCAGCTTGGCCGGGTCCTCATTCTCCACCCTCATGCCCCGCACTCCGAAGGCGTCTGCTAGCTTCATGAAATCAGGATTCTTCAACTCCGAACCATAACCACGGCCGTCGAACATGGTCCTCTGGTCGCGAAGCACGTTGCCAAAGGCGCTGTCGTTGAACACAACCAGCACAACATTGATGCCGTACATGGCCGCCGTGGCCAGCTCCTGCACGTTGAACATGAATCCACCGTCTCCTGAGATGGCGACCACTGCCTTGTCTGGACAGGCGTATTTGGCACCGAGCGCCACCGGGTATGCGAAGCCAAGGTTACCGAAATACGATGAGGTCAGGTAACTGCGCGAGTTGTACACGGGGAAGTGAAGACGGCTGTAGTAGCCCATCTGCGTCATTCCGGGAACCAGTATGCCGTCGTCGGGCATGGCGTTTCTGACTGCCTGCGTAAAGGACTCCAGCGGCTCCGATGCCAGGACCTTCCCGAAGAACCGCTCGCGTACAGAGTCGATGTCCTCCTGCTGTCTCTCCCGCCGAGGCACCGTCGTTGCCATGACCCTGTGCATCTCTTCCAGCGTGAGTCTGGCGTCGCCGACCACACCTAATGTGTCAGGCCAGTTCCGGCCTATCTCGTCCTCGTCAATGTCCACTTGCACGATCTTCTGGCCTCGCAGGATATTAGGGGAGGCGTTCCGCGTTCCCACCGCCAGGATCACGTCGTAACGGGCCATGTAATCGTGGAAAGGATCGTCTCTGGTTCGGGGCGTCCCCAGCGACAAGTTATGCCGTTCGGAGACCGTACCTTTGCCCTCTGCGGTCGTCATGATGGGCGCCTGCAAGTGCTCGGCCACCTTAAGCAGAGCCTCACCCGCGTTGGACGAATTTCCGCCGCCGCCAACCAGTATAAGAGGATCCTTCGCACCAGCGAGAACCCGTACCGCCTCTTGTATGCTCTCCGCGCTGGCAGTAGGCCTCTGATAATTCACCGGCTCCATCAGTTCAATGTCCTCGACCTGTCTCAGCGTCTCAGGCGGTATCTCGATCTCCACCGGCCGGGGCCTGCCAGACTTGAGTTGATAGAAGGCCTCGTGAACAGCCTCAGGGACATCGCGGGGATCCAGAATGCGCTGAGCCCACTTGGTGACGGGCTTGATGGTTTCCAGCTGATCGTTGATCTCGTGGAGCATTCCTCGGTCTCCGCCGATCATGTCCCGCTCAATCTGCCCGGAGATAACCAGTATGGGCGACGAAGCGGCATAAGCCGTTCCAATGGCGGCGGACGCATTTTGCAGACCCGGACCAGGTACAACCAGGGCTGTGCCAATGCCGCCACCAGCTCTGGCGTAACCATCAGCCATATAGGCGGTGGCCTGCTCATGTCGCGTGGTGATGAACTTGATGTCCGTCTCGTCGCGCAGGGCGTCAAGCGCGTGATAGAGCTGCACACCGGGCAGTCCAAATATTACTCGAACGCCCTCTCGCTGAAGCTGCTTTGCCAGGGCTTGTCCACCAGTCATCTTTGGCATTAGTCTCAATAACCTTTCTGCTGATAGCTATTGTTGAAGCTTCAAAAAAAGGGGCCCCGCCATTAAGACTGGGCCCCTTTGCGTTTTCGATAAGAGTTCTATGAAGGCCTGGTGTCAGCGTAGTCCTGCTGAGCCTTGGCCAGTGCGGCATCGCGTTGCGCCAGCAGTTCTGGCCTCTTGGCCGCGGACCACTCCTGGGAGCGTTCCAGGCTCTTGATCGAGCCCTGGAAATGCGGCATTACGTACCGTGCCACTAGCTCGTAGCTGTGTAGCACCTGTTCTCGTGTACCCCACTCGGTGGACTGAATCATGAAGCCGCCGAAACCGCCCGTCTGCTCATCCAACCTGTTAATGCTTTCAATAAGGTCGTCGGGAGTGCCGACGCACCACGCGCCCCGCTCCACCATTGAGTCGATGATCTTGTCAGGAGGGCCGTCTATGGCTGCAGGTTGGCCCAGGGTGTTTTCGAAGTACTCGCGCTGGTAGCGGCCTGCGTTCTTGCGGGCCTGCTCCATCGCCTCCTTCTTGGTCTCTGCCAGATGGACGTGCATCACGACGCGCCACTCGTTGCGATCCATAGTGTTACCGTTCTCGGCAGCGGTCTCCTCCGCGATCCGCCAGAAGTCGTTGAGATCTGAGGAGGTGTTGCCGCCTCGAATGACGCTTACGGACAGCACCGACGTGCCATGTTTTCCTGCCAACACCATGCCGGAAGGGGACTGAGCGGCGGCCACGGCAATGGGGAAATGCGGCTTCGTGTAGGGCTTCAGATGAAGCTGCGCCTCTTTGAGGTTGAACCAATCAGACTCGTAAGTTATAGGTTCATCTTCTTTAAGAAGCCTCATAATGATGCCCAAGGACTCGTCCATACGCTTGCGCTGTAGAGTCGGCTCAATTCCCAGCATAGATGCGTCGGTAACCAGCGCTCCCGGTCCAACCCCCAGCATTACGCGGCCTCTAGTCAAGTGGTCCAACAGCACCATGCGGTTGGCCACCATGAGCGGGTGGTGATAGGGCAGGCTGATGACTCCCGTGCCCAGCATTATGTTCTTCGTGCGCTCTGCGGCGGTGGCCATAAACACCTCTGGAGAGGCTATGATCTCCCAGCCAGCGCTGTGGTGCTCCCCGATCCAGGCCTCGTCGTAACCCAGATCATCAAGCCACTTTATTATCTCCAAATCGCGTTCCAGGGAAAGAGTAGGGTTCTCTCCTTTCCAGTGAAACGGGGCCATAAAAACGCCGAATTTCATGCGTTCAGGAAGAGCCATATCTATTACATCCTTACGAAAATTTCGGGCCACAAACTTCGGGAATAACTCCAAAGCCAGATCGTCACGAATTCTAGCAATATTTTATATAGAGAGCAAAGGGCAAAGGCAGGCGTAGCCCGATTTGTAGTGCTCAATGTGGCAGGAAGAGGGCTAGGGCTGTGGCGCGGGACGTAAATGGGCGCAGAGCCATACGGCCCCGCGCTTCTAATAGATAGAACGCCTGGACATACGGTTAGTTGGCGAAGGTGCCTTCCACCATGCGACGAGCGTCTTCCACGTTCACACCGCTGGCCTGCATGCAAGGAGCCATGTCAGACAAGATCTTATCGGTGTCTCCGGACAGCATGTACTTCTTGTACTTGTCCTCGTGCTCGATACCCAGCGCCTTCGCGAACACGCTGAGGTAGTGCTCGATGGCGAAGGGCTGCTTATCCTCGTATCCGCATATCTCGCGCTGGCAACCGTGGTAGAGGGTGGCCATGGAGGTTGCACCGGCGTCGGCTGCAGTCTGGAACTGATCTTCCATTATCCTGTTCCAGACGTCTCTGCCGATTGTCTGCATGGCAGATGGTGAACAGGCCTTGTCCAGTCGATCATCTGAACCTATGTCAATGTACTCAATGCCCGGCACCGCCTTCAGCAGTTGCTCTGCGGCTCTGGCCTCTTGCAGCCTCCTGGGATGCGCCGAGTGGTAGTGCAAGGCGACCTTCTGGGCTGGCTGCGGCTGAAGCTCCATATTGCCCAGCTGCTCCACCAGGAACTCGGTTACGTGCAGGGTCTCGAAGGAAGCCGGCACCTGAAATACCTCGTCGTAGTAGTAGATGCAGGAAGGGCACCACATCACTACGCGTTCGGCCTTGAAGCGTTCGAAGTACTTGACCGTGTTTGTGCCCATTGTCTCGCTTAGCTCGGTGTCGCCCTTCCGGCTGTGGACGATGCCACAGCAGTACGAAGGTCCGCCCACAGCCACGTAATCGACGCCCAGCATGTCGAAAATGTCGGTCACGGTTTGAATCATGTGCGAGGTGCGAAGTACGTTGCAGCCCAAGTACAGAACTATCTTGTGAGGCTCCGGGTCTTGCGCAGGCGCAGAAAGCCAAGACTTGTTTTCCGGCAACATCATTAAGTCGTGCTGCATGGTCATTTCTCGGAAGTACGGACCATACGCGAAGCCCGACTTATTGCGACTGACCGGTTTATCTACCACGGCTGCTACCTCACATGAAAATTGCACTCAATATACGGAGTATAACCCGAAGTATATCAGACCTGAAATTATTGGCACTGGTCTGAGTAACGACCTGCCACTATGATTAATGTAATGCCAAATACTGAGGACATTCCTCCCATGCCCTTAGACCCACGCCTGCTGGTCGCTGCCAAGGCCCTGCTGGTAAGGGCCGGGCTCGCCTCACTGCTAGGCGACCAGACGCGCATAACTGTCGTCGGTCAGTCTGATGGCCAGCGTCTGGAAGGGGAGATCGATTTATACAGGCCGGACGTTCTGTTATGGGATACGGGAACGGCTGGCGATCTCATAGATTACGCAGATGGTGTACCCACGGTGGCCCTTGTTTCCGACGAAGCAGTGGCGAGGGACGCACTTGGACAGGGCTTCAAAGGCGTCTTGCCAAGAGACGCCTCACCTCGGCAGATCGTAACCGCCCTGATCGGGGCGACGCAGGGTATGGTGATGATGGATGCCTCGTTGATTACAGCCCCTTCCCTGTTTCTTAAAAGGCATTCGGAGTCCCCTAATATGGAGGGCATAACTCCCAGGGAGTTGGAAGTCCTGAAGCAACTTGCGCAGGGAACTTCCAACAAGGCCATAGCCTACGAACTGGACATCAGCGAACACACGGTCAAGTTCCACGTGACATCAATCATGGCCAAGCTGGACGCTCGCAGCCGGACTGAGGCCGTGGTCACCGCCACGCGCATGGGCCTGATTCCCCTCTAGTTTTTATCTTCTTTTGATTTGTGAAAACTAACCATTCTTCCAGGTCAAACCCTAGCCATTTTCACGATGTAACGCCACACACTCTCGACCTAGACTTGTAAGTGTACTCAGTCGCTCATTGGGATTGGCTGAGAAAAGAGGAGGAGTAAATTGGCAGAAATACTATCCCAACTATCACAAGACATATCATCCGTTGTTGAAGAGGCGGGTAATGCCATTGTTCGAGTCGAGGCCCGACAGCGCATGCCGGCGACCGGATTTATCTGGAACGACGAGGGCATAGTCGTCACGTCTCACCACGTCGTCGAGCAGGACGAAAATATCTTCATCGGTCTGCCGGACGGAAGCACGACCAGCGCCATCCTAGTTGGCCGCGACCCTTCTACGGACGTAGCCGTGCTGCGGGCCGACCTCACTGGCCTGGCTCCTGCTTCAAAGGCAGATGCTAAGGGAGTAAAGGTCGGAAACCTGGCGCTGGCGCTGGGCCAACCCGGCAAGAGTGTCAGGGCCACCCTGGGCATGGTGAACGCAATAGGCAATTCCTGGCGGACACCAGCAGGAGGCCTAGTCGACCGTTACGTGCAGGCTGAGGTGACAATGTACCCTGGCTTCTCCGGCGGGCCGCTGGTGGACTCTGCAGGCGCAGTAATCGGAATGAACACGTCAGGCCTAGTGAGAGGCTCAGCCGCCCATATTCCTGTGGAAACACTGGAACGTGTGGTCAGCACAATCCTGGAGCACGGCAAAGTACGCCAAGCCTATCTCGGAGTGGGCACACAGCCAGTTAGGCTGCAGACCAAGGCCTCGGAAGATGCCAAGCAAGAGACGGGCCTACTGGTAATCTCGATGGAGACCGACGGCCCTGCTGACAAGGCTGGACTGCTTCAGGGCGACACGATTGTGACCCTGGACGGCGAGCCTGTACGTCACGTGGACGACCTGCTCTCGTTGCTCAGCAGCGACAGGGTAGGGAAGACAGTCGATGTGGCAGTGATTAGGGGCGGGACGTCGACCAAGATCGGCGTATCTCTTGGCGAGAGGGAGTAGGTGACGCATATGAATTCTTTATTACAGCGACTGGACAGGGAGACTACCGACCTGGTGGAACAGGCGAATCGAAGCATAATGCAGGTGAGAAACGCCCGTGGTGGTGCGGGCGCAGGCTCCATATGGCACGCGGACGGGCTGGTGATAACCAATGCCCACGTCGTTCACGAGGAACACCCTACGGTGGTTCTCAGCGACGGCAGGGAGTTTTCGGCACCGTGCTCGCCCGCAGCAAGACTCTCGACATAGCAGCCCTCTCCATAGACGCAGAGGGGCTGACGGCTATACCTGTAGGAAATTCTCTGGACGCAAAACCAGGGCATTGGTCATGGCGATCGGCCACCCTTGGGGAATGCTGAACGCAGCCACCGCCGGCGTCGTCATTGGGCTGGAGTCGGAATCGGCTAACCCGGACAAAAGCGAAAAGAGCGGCAAGCAGTGGCTGGCCGTGAACCTGCCTTTACTGCCCGGCAATTCAGGAGGACCGCTGATCGACGCGGAGGGCCAGTTCATAGGCATGAGCACCATGATGAACGGCCCAGAAGTTGGCATGGCGGTGCCGGCCCACGAGATAAAGAGATTCCTGGACGAAGAGGTTCACGCCGCTAAAGTAGCAGCCTAACCCTGCAGGCTACCTCCGCTAAACTTGCCGCCGAAGATCTTGCCGTCTATGGGCCATTGCTCCCTGGGATGCTCATAGAACACTTCGATCTCGTTGCCATCGGGATCGAGGATGTACACCCCAATGGAGATGCCGTGGTCGCCAATGCCGGCAATTTTTACGTCCTTCGCCTTGATCTCTTTGTATAGGGTCTTCAGATCGGCGAAGGACTCCATTTCCCAGGCGAAGTGGTAAAGACCAACGCGGTGAGACTCAGGCCCCGGCGCATCTGGACCTAATTGCATGAGTGCCAGCTCGTGAGAAGCTCTCTCGTTGGCACTCATGAACACCATTTGCCCTGCCATCTTATGTGTGGTGTGCAGACCCAGAGTGTCCTGATACCACTCCTCCGAAGCATCAACGTCCCGCACCCTTAGCACCAGGTGCCCAAGCTGCATTGGCTTTACCATGATCGCCCTCCTGGATATTTCGCTGAAATTTCCCTAACGGAAACCCTTACTGGGTCCCAATAATCTTCTCTTCCTTCAACCGAGATATGCGCTCTTCGTCGTAGCCCAACATTTCGCTCAATACCTCTGCGTTGTGCTGGCCCAAAAGAGGAGCAGTCGTCACCTTCACTGGCGAGTCGGACAGCTTCACTGGACAGCCAGGCATGGTGAACTCACCCCACTGAGGATGATCGATTTCCACGATCATCTCGCGTTCACGAAGGTGTTCGTTGGCGTAGACATCCACCGAGTTGAAGCACGCACTGGCAGGAACACCAAGATCAGCCAGGATTTCCATAGCTTCGAACTTGGTATGCTTCTGGGTCCACTCCTCGACCATTTCGTTGATTTCGTCTGTCATCTCGCTCAAACGGCCTACGTCCTGGTAGTCAGGATGGTCGATAAGGTCCTCACGACCCAGTCCCTTCAGAAGCGCGTGCCACATGTGAAGCCGAGTCGGGTAGCCCATGACGAAGACGTAATCGTCAGGCCCACCGGGTGCACACTTAAACGTACCGATGCCCGGCCGACCTGGCCAGAAGCGACCTCGGCGTGAAGGCGAGAACTCGCCCTGATTGGAGCGGGCCATGAAGACGCGTCCCAGGTTGACCATAGCGTCCTGCATGGATACCTCAACCACCTGGCCTTTGCCAGTGGTCTGTCGCTGCCAGAGCGCGGCCAGAATTCCTATGGCGGCGTGCATGCCGGTGCCCGTATCGCCAAGGTTGAAGCCCGGTCGCATGGGAGGACCGTCGGGTTCGCCAGTGGCGCAGAAGGCACCGCCCGCAGCCTGTGCAACGGGGTCGAAGCTCTTGAAGCGGCTGTAGGGGCCAGTAGTGCCGAAGCCCTTGATCCGAGCCAGGATAATGCGAGGGTTGACCTTTGAGATCACGTCATAACCCAGTCCCAGCCGCTCCAACGTATCCGGCGCCATGTTCTCGGCCAAAATGTCGGCCTGCTTGATAAGTTCGAACAGGACCTCTTTTCCCTCTTCCGACTTCAGATTCAGAGTGAGGCTGCGCTTGTTGGCATTTAGGTTCAAGAAATACTCGGCGTCCCGGTCCGAACGCGAGCCCATGGCGTTACGGCCTGGGTCTCCGTGAGTAGGCTCCTCTATCTTCACGACATCGGCCCCAAACCATGCTAGCATCTGCGTGCAAGACGTTCCTGCCTCAAACTGCGTCAGGTCTACGATCTTCACGCCTGCTAATGCTTTATCCATAACCATTCCTCCTATTAACTACGGCAAATCTATATGTTTTCTTTAATCCAGACCTTGAATTCCTTGGCCAGATCGTCTCTGTGCAGGGCTGCATAGACTGATGCTTTTAGCATGCCCAGTGGCGTTCCCACATCAAAGTGTTCTCCATCGAACCTGTAGGCATAAGCCCCTTGGGATTTCCGAATAGCGTCCAAAGCATCCGTGAGCTGAATCTCACCGATTGCGCCTGGAGTTGTGCGCTCTATCTCTCCAAATATCTCCGGAGGCACCACGTACCTGCCGATGATAGCCAGGTTAGACGGCGCATCCTCCAGCTTTGGCTTCTCAACCATGCGCTTGATACTGGACAGGGTATCACTGATAGGCTCCGGGTCCACAATGCCAAGACTGGAAACCGCTTCATCAGGGACCTCTTTGACTGAGATCACTGCGCCTCCGCGCTCGTCGTAAATTTCTATCATCTTGCCAATGATCGGAGAGTCGCTCCAGATAATATCGTCTGGAAGGAATATGGCGAAAGGCTCGTCGCCGACCTCGTCTTTGGCCATAAGGACCGCATGGCCCAGCCCCAAAGGCTCGTCCTGATACACGAAGCTGGTCTCCATCAAGTTGCTGATTGCCAGCATCCGTTCCAGCAGAGGCGTGTTGCCTCGCTCCTCAAGAGCCTTTTCCAGAGCAGGCACGTTGCCAAAATAATCGTTGGTGGCTTCTTGGCCTCGGGAAATCACCAGCACTACGTGTTCAATACCTGCTTTGGCGGCCTCTTCCACGGCGTAATGAATGGCTGGAAGCTCTATGACCGGAAGCATCACCTTGGGTATGGTGCGCGTTACTGGCAGAAACCGGGTGCCGAATCCGGCGGCGGGAATAACGGCCTTGCGTACTCTCATTAGCTCACCTGTTAACACTCCTGCCGATTGGCATTTGTTCGATCTATCTTTGACGTTTGTTCCCAGCTGGTTTTCGCAATTATAACAATCAACTCTTGCCCGTGAAAGTGCGGAGCCTGCGTCTGTTAACCCAGATACATTTGGGATAACATGAGCCGACCTGGAACAACTCTTGATTTTTGAGGAGACGGCGATGGATCCACTGGCCAAGGCAGAAATAGGGGCAACGGGACTTCATGTCACTCGACTGGGGCTGGGCGGTGCGCCTTTCGGCGGCCTCTTCGAGGACGTGGCGCAGCAAAGGGCTACTGAAAGCATTACAGCCGGCATGGACGTCGGCATTCGCTACTTCGACACAGCGCCCCTTTACGGCAGCGGCAAGAGCGAGCGGTACTATGCGTCAGCCCTCAAAGGCGTCGAACGCGACT
>CAUZQF010000042.1:0-11925 GCA_963581905.1 Dehalococcoidia bacterium | reverse complement strand
ACTGGGTCCGACTCTTCTTGGGGGGATTACCAGCTGGGCAACACCGTAAACGAGACCGAGTGCCTGGTGGACGCGGGCTTCTCGCCGATGCAGGGTGTGGTCTCAGTTACCGGACAGGCAGCCAAGGCCCTGGATGTCGACAATATCGTGGGCACGCTGGAGGACGGAAAGAAGGCCGACCTGCTGATCCTGGACGGCGACCCGACCCGGGACATTAACGCCCTTTGGAACGTCGACGAGGTGTTTTTCGCTGGTGAAATCTTGGACCGAGGCTCAGAAGAATCCAGAGCTAAAACCAGACAGTTGAGACCCTCATCTGGCCCCTAATTTATTCCCAGGTGACTTATTCACGGAAGGTGATGTGTATGCCGGACAACGAACCGGGAAATTTCAAGCTCATCAGGGCGGCGCGGCTGATTGATGGCACAGGTGCCCCACCACTGGAACGAGCCGCAATTCTGCTGGACGGCGATAAGATTACCGCGTTAGGCACCGAGGAGGCAGTCCACGCACCGGAAGGCGCAGACACCCAAGAGTTCGATTACGGCGAGAAGACCATAATGCCGGGCCTTGTCGATTGCCATGTTCATCTTAACGGCATGGGCGACGGTAGGGCAGGCGACGAGCTGGCAACACTCCCAGACGAGGTGTTGACGCTGCAGGCTGCCCGCAACGCCCGAGCCCACCTGTATTCCGGCGTGACGACTTTGCGCGATTGTGGCGGCAAGAATCGGACGACCTTCCGCCTCCGAGAGGCAATGGACATGGGCATCACGGAGGGTCCTCGGCTGGTGCTGTCCGGTCGGCCCATTGCTATCGTCGGAGGCCATCTGAGCTACTTTGGTGTTGCAGCTACAGGCGTCGATGAGTGCCGAGCTGCAGTCCGCCAGCTCGTCAAAGAGGGAGCAGACTTCATAAAGATTACCGCCACTGGAGGCAGCACACGCACGTCCTTCCCACTGAGGCCATCCTTCAATGTCGATGAGCTGACGGCGATCTGCGACGAGGCCCACAAGTTCGGCAAGCACGCGGCCGCGCACTGTGCTTCGACCCAGGGCATGGCAAACGCGTTGGAGGCCGGCGTCGACACCATAATCCATGCGCTGTTCAAGGAGCCCGACGGTTCCGACCTGTTCCAGCCTGCATTGGCCGAGGAGATCGCTCGCAAAGGTGTCTTCGTCAACGCCACGCTTCACAACAGCCGACACCTGGTCTGGCGGTTGGAGGCGAAGCTGGAGGAATACGGCCTCAGCCCTCAGGAACTGGATGAGCTGGATGACCTTCGGCGCAGCAGAGAGGCGATTATCGATGCCTTCGGTCGGATGCGAGACCTGGGGGTGAGGGTGGTGTGCGGCTCTGACTCTTCCTGGAACTTCTACTCCATGGGAGGCTTCCAACACGAGATAACGGCCCACGTGGAGACTGGCATGTCGACCATGGACGCTATTGTGGCTTCAACAGGCGAATCGGCCCAGTCCTGCTGGATCGATGACACGGTTGGCACTTTGGAGGTAGGCAAGCAGGCTGACGTGCTGATTATCGACGGCAATCCACTGGAGGACATCAACACCTTGTGGAATGTCGCAGACGTCTTTCAGGCGGGGGACCACGTGGACCGGGGCAATTTCATATAAGTCCGCTTCTGGATGGTCCTAAGAAAAAATGGATGATACGCAATGACGAAAATCCAGGACTTGTTTAATCTGAGCGGCAAGGTGGCGATTGTTACCGGCGGTGGAACCCATCTGGGCAAAGCCATGGCCACGTCTCTGGGAGAGTTGGGCGCGTCCGTTTTCATAGCTAGCCGTCGCCAAGGTCTCTGCGAAGAGGTGGCCGAGGAGATGAGGTCCAGAGGGCTGGATTTTACTGGACTGGGCTGCGATGTCACAGACGAAGAAGACGTGACCCAACTGGTTGATAACGTAATCCGAGACAAGGGTAGGCTGGACATCATGGTCTGCAATGCGGGCGGAAGTGCGACTACATCATACATTCCCACAGCCTCCATCGACGAGTTCATGTCGGACTGGGAAATCAACGTCAAGAGCGCGTACATATGCGCTCAGGCAGCCGCGAGACAAATGATTCAGCAGCGCTACGGCAAGATAATCACCCTGGGGTCCATTCACGGCTTTCTGTCGGGGGACAAGCGGCTTTATGAGGGGTTGGACTTCACTCGCTCGGGGCCTCCTTATCAGACGGCCAAAGGCGGCGTACTGAACCTGACCAGGTCCCTTGCCGCTGAGTTGGGCGAGTACGGCATCACGGCCAATTGCATAAGCCCCGGTCAGATACCGAAGTCGACAACGGACCCTCAAATGGTAGAGCGGTGCCGGCTCAATAATCCGCTGCTTCAAACAGGCGTGTCGGATAACGTAAAGGGGGCAGTGGCCCTATTGGCATCGCCGGCGGGAGACTGGATTACCGGCCACAACCTAGTGGTAGACGGGGGATGGAGCGTTTGGTGAAAGCGCCCTCTTTGAAATGGCGGGCAATTGACTCGACCAGGCGCGAATGGTAGTGTCCATCCACGGCTAACAATCATCCCCGTAGGCTAACTCCGAACAGGCCGGACAGCCTCAAGAAGGTGGACTGTAGCAAATGGAACATAATTTCTCTCCAACCAAATACTACTCGACCATCGGCAGCCACGACCCGGAATGCAAAGTAGCCAGCGGTGACACCATTGTGACTACCACGATCGACGCTGGCGGCTGGCATGCCAACGGTGAATTCATTGGCCCACGTGGCAACCCACAGACAGGTCCCATATATGTAGAAGGCGCAGAGCCGGGCGATACCTTGAAGGTAAGGTTCGACAAGATATGGCCGAACCGATCGCACGGCTTTTGCTCTCCTCGGATTGCACCTCACGTGCTGGAGCCGGGCGATCCAAATGCGGTGAAAACAAACGAACGCCTGACCTTCAGGCTCGATTTTGAGAACAACACCGCGACGGCTGAAGGAGGTCCTACTGACCTGACCGTACCGATTCAGCCTATGCTCGGTTGCTTTGGTGTAGCGCCGGCGCGTGATCAGGCGATATCCACCGCGACATCTGGACCATACGGCGGGAACATGGACTACAAAGGGTTCGCCCCCGGAGTCACGGCGTATCTGCCCATTTTTGTGGAGGGAGCCCTCTTTCACCTTGGCGACGGTCACGCCTGGCAGGCCGACGGGGAGATCCTGGGCACAGGCATCGAGATTTCGATGGACGTCGTCGTGAACCTGGAGGTCATCAAGGGCAAGGAAATTGGCTGGCCGCGCGGCGAAAACGAAGAGTACATATTCACCGCTGGCAATGCCCGGCCTTTGGACCAGGCTACCCAGCACGCATCATCCGAGATGCTCCGGTGGCTGCAATCCGACTACGGACTGGATGCCGCGGAGGCGAACTTCCTTCTCGGAATGCACGTGAAGTACGACGTAGGAAATATCTACGACCCCGCGTTCACGATGGTATGCAAACTTTCAAAGTCGGTGTTGCCCAGCAGCTAACGTGCACGAGATTAACGTTGCAAATAGCTCTCGCATGAAAAACCGATGATGCACACCCAAGGCAAATAAGAGAACCGCAATTCCAGTCGACAATGACGGAGGTTAAGATATGGCGGAAGGCTTTGATGGCAAAGTCGCCCTGGTCACTGGCGGAAGCACAGGCATAGGCCGAGCAACAGCGCTGACGTTTGCAAGTGAGGGCGCGCGAGTGGTTGTCTCTGACGTAAACGCGGAAGGCGCCGAAGAGACAGTAGGCATGATAAAAGACGCTGGAGGTGAGGCCGTCTTCATCCACGCAGACGTTTCGCAGGCTGGTCACGTCGAAGCGCTCATCAGCAAGACTGTCGAGGCCTATGGCAGATTGGACGCAGCCCATAACAACGCCGGCATCGAAGGTATACGAGTCCCCACGGCGGAATTTCCCGAAGACGAATGGGACCGCGTGATCGCCACTAATTTGAAGGGCGTCTGGCTGACTATGAAGTACGAAATCCAGCAAATGCTCGAGCAGGGTGGGGGCGCCATTGTAAACACATCGTCTATAGCAGGACTAATTGGCATGAAGGGCTCGACCGCCTACGGGGCAGCCAAGCACGGCGTGATCGGGCTGACCAAGGTAGCCGCTCTTGAATACGCAACCCAAGGCATCAGGGTGAATGCCGTTTGTCCGGGAGCTGTAGCCTCACCCATGACCGATCGGCTAATCGGAAGGGAACCAGGCCGACGAGAGATGTACATGGCGATGCAGCCGGTGGGACGATTCGGCACGCCGGACGAGATCGCTCAGGCAGTCGTTTGGCTGTGCTCGGATGCGGCGTCCTTCGTCACGGGCCACGCCATGCCGGTCGATGGGGGATACGTCGCCAATTAAGGTGCGCCAGTAGACAGCCTATTCCTTCATCAAGATTCGGCGCGTAAGAAACTTCAGGCAAAACAGTGGGGTGCTTCTGACTTCAAGGCCACAGACTCTCGACCACCCTCACTCGGTAAAGCCGGTGGCCTTTCGCCAAGCAAGGTAGTATCGCAGGCCATCCGCCATGTCGAACTTCGCGAAGAAGCCCAGGTCCTTTTCCATCCTGTTTACGTCCATCTTGCTTGCTATGCCTGACAGCTCTCTATCCGCGACATCAACGGTGCGCAGATTATGACGCAGCTCCTGAAGCGCAGCGAGCACCTCAGACATCGTCGTCCATTCTGAAGAGGAGGTGTTGTAGATGTCATACGACGGCGTCGGGGCATCCAACATGGCGCCAATCGTCAAATCACCACTGCGATGAAAGCCAAAAAGGACAGGTCCGGAGGCGCCCGATGACGGATAAAGAGCATAGAAAACTTAAAGGCCCCAAAGGCCCCTTGGATGGACTGCGAGTTATCGACTGGACCATGTGGCAGTTCGGACCGGTGTCCACCATGATGCTGGCTGACATGGGAGCCGAGGTCATCAAGATCGAGTCCCTGGATGGTGACCACGGACGGCAAGTCACCCGTTCCGCCGGTATTTACTCCAAGCTTCCCAACGACGTCAGCACCTTCTTCGAGGGTCTCAACCGACAGAAGCTGGGTATAGCCCTGGACCTGAAAACACCAGACGGCGTTGAAGTGATGCGACGGCTGGTTGCCATATCGGATATCTTCGTCGAGAACTTCCGTAAGGGAGTTGCCGAACGTCTTGGGCTTGGATATGAAGACCTGAGGTCTATCAACGAGAATCTAATTTACGCGTCCGCATCAGGATATGGACCAGAGGGACCGGACTCGACTAAGCCGGCGTTCGCATTGACGGCCGAGGCGCGTGCGGGCGCTCTCTGGTGGTTTGGTCCACCCGACGACACGCCGCACCAGCTGGATATCGCCGATCAGAGCGCTGCCATCATGTTGTCATACGGCATTGTAGGCGCGGTCGTGGCCAGGGAACGATTTGGCTATGGCCAAAAGGTCGACGTTTCTCATCTGGGTAGCATGGTCTGGGCAAGAGGGATGCAAAACCAGATCTTGCTGCTCACGAATCAGGAATACGGTCGCTTCGACAGGGAACGACCCGGCAACGTGCTCTGGAATTACTACAGGTGCAAGGACGGGGAGTGGATAGCCTTCTCGATGGGGCAGGAACGTTACTGGCCTCCGTTTTGTGGAGCAATCGATCGCCCGGACCTCATCGACGACATCCGGTTCGACAGCACCGATGCGCGTTACGAAAGCCGCGAGGTTTTGGTCCAGGTGCTAGACGCCGTATTTGCATCTCGGACCAGCGACGAGTGGGAGGCGCATCTGAATGGCAATAGTGACATCATCTGGGAGAAGGTCCAGCGAAACCTCGATCTGCCGAACGATCCACAGGTCAAGGCCAACGGATACATCGTAGAGCATGACCACCCCATCATTGGTCCGTCCAACTGGCTCCAGACGCCTATCACCTACAGCAGGACACCTCTGTCTACGTGAAAGATGGCCCCCGCCCTGGGCGAGGACACCGAAGATATACTTACCAGCCTTTTGGGATATACATGGGAAGAAGTCGTAGCGCTCAAGGACAGGAATGTCATTCTCTGATTGAATTTCTACCCAGACGGCAAGAACCTATGGGCACTTGGGGACACAAGTCTGGAACATCGAGTATCCTAGACCTGGTACCAAAAATCCGCTTCCCGCAAGGCAGTGGGGATTCGAGTCCCTTCCTGGGCACCAGTCGAAACAGGCTTGGGTTATCAAAGTATTCGGCCTGCAATAGTAATCAAAAGGCCATCGCTTCAAAGGCGTAGATAGCAGACAGTCCCGGTAAGTGGCGCTTTGGAAATAGCCTGAACCAGGAATTGAAGGCCCGGGACGCGTCACTGTTACATGTCAGGCGGTTTCACTGCTCACATGGCCACCATACGCACTCGGTGGTTGATGCCGTCAGCGATGTACAGGTTGCCTTTACCATCGATGCCGCAGCCGTGAGGACGGTTTAGGCATGCAGCGGTTGCAAGGCCTCCGTCACCTGCGCCGCCCTGCCTTCCGCCAGCGATTGTCGTCACTATACCGGTAATAGCGTCGATGCGGCGAACGGCATTATTCTCTGTATCAACTACTATTACATTGTCCTCATTGTCGCAGCGGATAGCTTTGGGCGCGCCCCAGGTGGCTTCTATGGCTGGGCCTCCATCGCCGCAATATCCCTGCTCACCCGTTCCGGCAAAGGTGGTCATAATGCCGTCCACATCCACTCGCCGAACGCCGTTGCCTTCTCGTTCGCAGATATAAGTGTTTCCTTGGCTATCCATACACACTGCTCTTGGACCCATAATGGATGCCTCCGTCGCGTGGCTGCCGTTTCCGAATCTTCTCTTCTCACCGTCTCCAGCAAACGTATTAATGATTCCGGTATCCAGGTCTAGACGTCGGATGCGCTGGTCCTGAATATCAGCAATTAGTAGGCCTCCGTTTCCGTCCAGAAAACAGTCGTTTGGTTCCCGGAGTTGGGCTTGAACCCCAGGCCCACCATCACCGCTGTAACCGGGCACGCCTGTTCCTGCAACCGTTGTTATAATGCCTGATGCGGCATCAAACTTGCGAATGGCAGCATTCATGCGATCAACGATGTAGATATCACGGTTGACGTCGATGTGCAACGAGTACAGGTTATTCAAGGTTGCCATAATCGCAGGACCGCCGTCGCCCGAGTAGCCTTGACTACCTGTTCCTGCGACTGTAGTAATCACACTGGTATTCCTATCGATACGCCTCACAGTATGAGTCCGCCCATCTGATATGAATAGGTTGTCTTCGGTATCGAAGGCGACGCCGTATGCTTCACCAATCATCGCTAGTGAAGCCGGTCCACCGTCACCGCTATATCCGCCTTCGCCTGTTCCCACGACAGTCTGGATTATTCCAATCTCTAAATCCATATAACGTTCCAATCTCAAACGACTTATTTCCGATTATTTCTATCGCAGATTCTATCCTGCCTGTCGCTACACGGGCAGATTTACCTGACACACCCAAATAGCAAGAAAGAGGAATGGCGAGAATTCGGTCTAGGGCTGTCCGCGTGCAAGTTCAGTCACAAGCCGAATATTAGCGAGGCACAGCGATTGTCTGTAGCACGTATTCGGACATTCATCCGGCGGTTGCATCGCTGTGGTGAATATAAGAGTGGAACCTGATTCAGATCAGGCGCTTTCTAAAGAAACTGCTGCTTTCAGGTTTTCGGCGAACGCCTGAATGGTTGAGTTTGCCTTGCGCTTGATCAGGGGTTGACCCAACTGGCCCAGGTGCCCTAATAGTTGAACGTCCGCAGTGACGCTCAACTCGGAGGCGCTTGAGGAGCTTCCCACAAGCTCGACTCGTATGTCCGCCTGTACGCCGCCACCAACCCGCCGATCTTGAGCGCTGGCCTTCATGTTCCACAGTCCGAGATCGTCGTCTTGCTGGACTTCTATTGTGCCAGAGAGGTTGAGGCCAATCGGACCTATCCGAATGCGCATCGTCCCACCATAACTGCCGTCTTCCTTTTGCTTGACGTCGCCGACATCCGGCATCAGTCTGGCAGCTCTCGGGAAATCGCTTAGCACGTCCCAGATCTGTTTCTTAGACGCCTCGATAGTTACCCGGTGCTCGAAGATCACTTCGATAGACCTGCCGCTTGCTGCAACGCCCGCCGGGTAAACACGACGGCCATGTCGCGCTTGTAATCAGCAGAGCCACGATAATCATCAAGCGGGTCCAGATGCTGACGGACCAGTTCTGAGGCATCACGAATGGCTTCAACAGTAACATGCTGTCCAACCAATGCTTCTTCGACGGATGTGGCACGGACCGGGGTAGGGGCAACCGCGTTGAGCGCAACACCGACGGTCACAAAACGATCGTCCTCCACCTTCGCAGTCACCGCGACGCCCACCGTAGGATAGTCGTCCGCGGTCCTTGGCAGGAATTTCAAGTAGGCCGAGGCGGCGTCCTGGTCTACAGCTGGCACGATGATTTCAGTAAGTATCTCGTCGGCCTCGATTGCCGTCTCATAGTAGTCCTTGAATAGATCACTAATCTCCAATACTCGTTCGCCATGACCGGAAACGAGGCGAATTTGCGCCCCGAGTATTATCAATGCAGGCGGCGGGTCCTGAGATGGGTCGGCGTGGGCAAGGCCTCCTCCCACGGTACCCATATTTCGTATCTTGACCGTCGCTATTCTGGAATACACCTCGCTAAGTAACGGCACATGCTCTTTCACCAGATCAGAAGTGACCATCTCTTGATGCGTCACCAGCGCGCCGACATGAAGCTGACCGTCGGCAAATAAAATGTCATTCAGGCCCGGCAATTTACGGAGACTCACCATGTGATTGGCGAAGATCAGAGACTGCTTCAAGAGGTTAACCATGGCGGTCCCTCCAGAAATTGGTCTGGCGTCCTCGCCGTGCTCGGTCAATATCGATAGGGCTTCGCCAATGGTCTGAGGGTTGTGAAAGTAAAAGTCCTTCAACGGCTATTCATTCCGCGCGCTAATGGCTTTGGTGATGGACTCAACTATCTGATAATAACCAGTGCAACGGCAAAGATTACCGGCCATCCACTCCTTTATCTCGTGCTCAGTAGGAGTCGGGTTAATGTCCAGCAGAGACTTGGCTGCAAGAATCTGACCGGGAGTGCATATTCCGCACTGGAATCCGCCATTGACGACGAAACTCTCCTGAAGTGGGTGTAGTTTGTCCTCTTCGGCAACGCCTTCGATGGTGGTCAGGGCCGCGCCATCTACCTGCACCGCCATCGTGATGCAGGACGCTACGGTCTTGCCATCGATGAGCACTGTGCATGCGCCGCATACGCCTACGCTGCAAGCCTCTTTGGTGCCCGTGAGGCCGATGTCATAGCGAAGCATGTCCACCAGTGTGCGCCGGGCGGGCACTTCGATTCTGTACTCTTTTCCGTTGACGGTGAGTTCCAGAGGGTATAGTGCTTCAAGGGAAGTCATCTGGTATCCTTGGTCAAAATTCTGTGAACAGTATGCTATCGCCGCGACGTTCCAGTCGCAGGGGCTAATTGCCAGAGGCGCAACGATGCGCGAATGGTAACCCAACGGCGATAGGCTGACAATAGGTGGGTAATTGACTTCTTACCGTGTAATCGGGCAGGATGTGCCGAGAACGGATGGTCCAGAAAAGGTCACAGGCGAGGCGCAGTACACGGCCGATTTTGTTTTGCCGGGAACCCTTTGGGGCAAGATCCTCAGAAGCCCTTTCTCCCACGCGCGAATCCTCAGCATTGATACGTCTGAGGCCAGCAAAGTAGAAGGCGTCTACGCTGTTCTTACGGGGGCAGACGTTCGCGGTGTTCTATATGGTCGTCGCCTGAAGGACGTTCCGGTGCTGGCGAACGATGTCGTGCGGCACGTAGGTGAACCCGTGGCGGCCGTTGCTGCTATCGATCAAGACACCGCACAGCAGGCCCTAGACCTCATCAACGTCGAATACGAGGAGCTGCCAGCAGTCCTGGACACGGCGGCGGCGATGAAGGAAGGCGCGCCTCTGGTCCACCCTGAAGTCAACAGCTACGCCGGCCTGCCTAAAGTCCTGGAAAAGCCATCGAACCAGTTTGTGAAGAACACCTGGTCAGCGGGAAACCTGGAGCACGGCATGGCTGAGGCTGATCGCATTTTCGAAAATTCGTTCACCACTCCCGCCATTCATCAGGCCTACCTGGAAAGTCACTCCTGCCTTGTATGGATAGACGAAGACGACCGCGTACAGGTTTGGGCTTCGAACAAAAACCCTCATGTTATGAAGCAGCAGATGTCGGACGCGCTACATATTCCAGTGGAGCGCATCCGAATTAATCAGACGTTCATCGGAGGGGACTTCGGAGGCAAGGGTTCGCCGCTGAATCTTCCGCTCTGTTATTTCTTGGCATTGCATAGCGGCAGACCTGTAAAAATAGTCATGAACTATTCCGAGGAATTATTAGCTGCAAATCCTCGCCACCCTTCGGAGATAACACTTAAGACTGGTGTGATGAACGACGGAACTCTCGTCGCCCACGAGGCTTACGTAATCTTCAACAGCGGCGCATACGGTGGCTTCAAGCCTGGAGTCAATCTCAGCGGCGCTTCAAGGGCTGGCGGGTGCTACAGAATTCCCAACGTATATATGGAAGGCGTTCAGGTCTACACGAACAACGTGCCATGTGGCCACATGAGGTCGCCCGGTGAGCCCCAGGCCCTCTTTGCGATGGAGTCGCACATGGACATGATCGCTCGTGACCTTGGCATCGAACCTCTCGAGTTACGGAGGCGCAACCTCGTAGAGGAGGGTGACGAGACGCCATCCGGGACCATTTTCGAAGGTGTCAGAGCAAAGGAAACGCTGGAGGCAGCCATTGACGCTTCCGAGTACAACGCTCCCAAACCTGCCAACGTCGGCAGGGGAATCGCCATGGGGGATCGAGCTCCGGGCGGTGGCGAGTCTTATGCCTCGGTTGAGCTCAAGCCCGACGGCTCTGTGGTTCTCAGCACCCCTGTATTCGAGCAAGGGACTGGAACACACACCACTCTTCGTCAGATTGTAGCCGAGGAGATGGGCCTACCCTTCGAGCGCGTGCAGCTTGAGGTATGGAATACGGACGCCGTGCCTTTCGACTCTGGTGTAGGTGGAAACCGAGTCACTCGCATCGCAAGCATAGCCACTAACGAGGCAGTTTTAGAGGCACAACATCGTGCGCTAAGAATCACGGCGGAGCTTACAGGTTGGCCGGAGGAGAGGCTCAAGTTTCAAGGCGAAGAGATTAGTAACACCGAATCCGGCCAATCTGAAAACTGGGCTAGACTTCTCTCGCGAGCAGGCCAGTCGGTTGTCGGCAGTGGGCACTACAAGGACGCAGGACATGCGAAGGTTACGTCGTTCACGGCACAGGTGGCGGAGGTGGCAGTGGACCCAGACACGGGTGAGATTAAGCTGATTCGAGTAACAACCGCACACGATATCGGCAGGGTTTTGAATCCAGTCGGGCACCAAGGCCAGATATTCGGTGGGCTGATGCAAGGAATTGGATACGCTCTCATGGAGGAGCTGGTCATAGAGGACGGCAGGGTTACGAACCTGTCCTTGGGCGATTACAAGATCCCAACATTCATGGACCTACCAGAAGTGCGGACAGTGTTGTTGGAGCCCGGTAAGGGCGTTGGGCCATATGACACCAAAGCCATTGGAGAAAGCCCCAATGGCCCCATAGCGGCAGCAATAGCAAATGCTATCGCTGATGCTGTTGGTGTTCGAATCCAAAGCCTTCCGCTTACCTCCGAAAAGGTTTACAGGGCGCTCAAAGACGGGTAAACAATACTCGGTTGCAATCCTTCTATATGTAGGGCAGATAAATTGTCGCTTGTCATGAGCCGAGCCGATAACGGCAATAGGTCGCGCTTCGCCAACTGCTCAATGGGCTGTTCCG